>CAYFYG010000281.1:0-1722 GCA_964347225.1 uncultured Dehalococcoidia bacterium
GCGGAACAGAGGACGTTCCCCTGTCAAAGGAAGCCGCCATCGAGGTGGTGCTCGCGCCGATCGCCGCAAACCCTCCGAACAAAGCCGATCCCTCAACAGCCAAGGCCGATCTGATGACGGAGCGAGAGGCGTACGAGACGATAAGACTGCGGAGCGGGTTTGAGGGTCGGTCGGCGCGGACGCCAACCGACCGCTTGGTGTGGCTGGTGGAGGTGAGGGTCGAATTCGCCGACCCAAGAGGGCAAAGACTCACGCCCCGTCCAACTCCTCGGGCCGGGACCCTGCTGACGATCGTGACCATGGACGGCCTAGCGATGTCTGGGGCCACTGTGTACGATAGTCCTCGATAGCCGGCTAGGTTGGCCGCAGGGAAAGATCCTGAAAACTCGCGTCGGAACCATATTGACAACTTTCGATATAATGTCTATGATGGGGCCATGGCCGCGGAAGTGAAGGCGATCAACGAGGCGACCTGCTGCGGTTCGGAGGAGGCGACAGCGCCGGACGGTGGCATCGCGGACGCTGTGACGCTGTTCAAGGCGCTGTCCGACGAGACACGGCTGCACATAGTGAAAGCTATGGCACGTTCGCAGGAAAAGCTGTGCGAGTGCGAAATCGTGCCGCATTTCGAGCTGTCACAGTCCACGATCTCGTATCACCTCAAGGTGCTGCGCGAGGCGGGAATCGTGGAGTGCGAGAAGCGAGGAACGTGGACGTACTGCCGAGTGAACCCGCGCGCCTTGATGGCCGCCGTAAAGACACTGGCCGACCTGGCCTGAATCGAGGGCTATCGATAAAGGAGGAGAGCCCAATGAGCACCGAGCGAGAGATAAAGGACACGGTACGCGAGCGCTACGCGGAGAGCGCGCGTCAGGTCACATCGGCTGGCGGTACGTCCTGCTGCGGTCCCGCCCCGACGGACATCGATGAGGGCATCAAGAGCGTCGTCAGCTCGAATCTCTACACCACCGACGAGCTGCAGGGGCTGCCGCAGGAGGCGGTGGTGGCGTCGCTGGGGTGCGGCAACCCGGTGGCGATGGCGGAGCTTCGCGAGGGCGAGGTCGTGCTCGACCTCGGATCGGGCGGCGGCATCGATGTGCTGCTGTCGGCGCGACGGGTCGGCCCGACGGGGAAGGCCTACGGACTGGACATGACGGACGAGATGCTGGACCTGGCGCGGGAGAACCAGCGCAAGGCCGGCGTGACGAACGTCGAGTTCCTCAGGGGAGAGATGGAGAACGTCCCGCTGCCGCGCAACACCGTGGACGTGATCATCAGCAACTGCGTGGTGAACCTGTCGCCGGACAAGGACAAGGTGCTGGCCGAGGCCCACCGGGTGCTGAAGCCGGGTGGACGGGTGGCTATCGCCGATATCGTCATGCGCGGTCAGGCGCCGGAGGTCCTACGCCGCAACCTGGAGGCCTGGGCCGCCTGTGCCGCCGGCGCGCTGGAGGAGAACGAGTATCGCGCGAAGCTGGAGGCGGCGGGATTCACCAACATCGAGATAGAGGTGCTCAAGGAGTACACAAGGGCGGACGCCGACGCCCTAGGCTGGGAAGGGATGAGCGATGTGCTGGCGCAGATCGACAAGGAAGGGGCGGAGCCGTTCGGTATGATCAGCGCCGTCGTGCGCGCAGTGAAGCCGGGCGGCAGCGGCGAGGCATCCGAGACCCCGATGGAGACGCCGGTACAGGTCACGTCCACAGAGGGCCCCTGCTGCGG
>CAYFYG010000282.1:0-1753 GCA_964347225.1 uncultured Dehalococcoidia bacterium
CCTTCTACATCGCCGCCGGGGCGCACGCTGCTTTCACTCTGCTGATCCTGCTCTTCGTGAGCGAGACCGTGCCGCAAAGGCAGGACACTCACCATCAACCTTGGGGCAATGGCGGCTACAGCCAGATTCTACGCGACCGGCCATTTCTGGCCTTCTGCGCGGTGTACACCCTGTCCGGGATGGCCTATTCGCTGATCATGGTGCTCCTGCCAGTGTACGCCAAGGAGAACTTTGGACTGCCGGAGAGTCAGTACGGCTTTATCATGGCCACCAACGCGGCCATGGTGGTGTTATTCCAATACGCCATCACCCGGATTACCGAACGCTACCACCACCTGCGGGTGTTGGCAGCCGGGTCGCTGTTCTACGCCCTGGGCGTGGGCAGCGTGGCCTGGGGATGGAACTTTCCGACGTTCCTGGTGAGCATGATCCTGCTCACCATCGGCGAGATGATCACGGTCCCAACGTCCACAGCGCTGACGGCCAATCTGGCGCCGCCTGCCATGCGGGGGCGGTACATGAGCGTCTACAGCCTGACGTGGGGGATCGCATTTGCGATCGGTCCAGTGGTCGGGGGGTTTCTAAATGACCAGGTGACGCCGGTGGCGATCTGGCACAGCGGTCTGGTCATGGGGCTGGCCGCCACATTGGGGTTTGCCCTGCTAGGGCGGAGACTGCGAGCCCATGAGTCGCCGCCAGTCCAGATTTAAGCCCAACACAGTTTACTTAGCAAGCCGGGCTCCCATGCCCGGCGGCGTGGGAGCCGCCTCGGCTATCTTCAG
Organism: uncultured Dehalococcoidia bacterium; assembly: GCA_964347225.1. GTDB lineage: Bacteria > Chloroflexota > Dehalococcoidia > SM23-28-2 > RBG-16-64-32 > DAOUMF01. The sequence goes on from CAYFYG010000282.1 coordinate 783, forward strand.
TAGACCGTATTGGACTTAGGCCGGCTGATGAGTTCTTTGCTCTCGCTCCCGCCGGATCGCCAGATCCGGCGATGTTTGGCGATGTTTTACGGTGCGGGATCTGGCGATCCCGTACGAGCGATGACCATACTGCGTTACCCTGTGAACCATGCCACAATTTAGGAGGATGCGATGCTCAACCAACAACTGTCGGATGCCTTTTCGGAATTGTCAACCCCTCTCGTTGCCGATGCCTGCCTGCGGCTGGAAGTGCCCTTCTGTCTGGCTCCACCTGGTATCCGCCCCGTCTTGCCTGGCCATCGTATTGCGGCGCGGGTCCTCCCAGTACGGCACTACGGCAGCGTGGACGTCTTCCTGGAAGCAATGGGGACGGCCGAACCAGGCGACGTCCTGGTCATAGACAATGGTGGCCGGATGGACGAGGGATGCATCGGGGACCTCACCGCCCTGGAAGCCCAGGCCTGGCGCCTGGCCGGAATCGTGGTCTGGGGCGCTCATCGCGATACGGTCGAGCTGGAGCAGATTGGGGTCCCGGTGTTCAGCTACGGCACATGCCCCACTGGTCCGAGGCGATTGGACACACCTGAGCCAGACGCTCTTACCTCGGCGCAATTCGGTGATTGCCTGGTGGGCAAGGAAGACATTGTCTTCGGTGACCTGGACGGGGTCCTCTTTGTGCCTGGTCAACGGGCCGAAGAGTTGCTGGCGACGGCCCGATCCATCCAGCAGACGGAACGCGAGCAAGCCAGGGCTGTGCAAGCCGGGAGGACTCTGCGGGAGCAACTGCGCTTCGACGAGTACCTGAGTCGGCGGGCCACAGACCCGTCTTACACCTTCCGCGAACATCTGCGGGCCGTGGGTGGCGCCATCGAGGAATAGCGCTTTGGCCGTTGGTCTCTAATTCCAATTAAGGAGGAATCGTGGACAAGATCTTACATCACTCAGTTCGGTTGCACTGTGACGCAGAGCAA
>CAYFYG010000283.1:0-5452 GCA_964347225.1 uncultured Dehalococcoidia bacterium
CCACCGACTCCAGCACTACGTCTGCGCCGGCCGCCTCGGTGATGCGCGTCACCTCCTCCGCGAAGTCCTTGTCGCGGTAGTTGACGGCGTGGTCGGCGCCCAACTCCAGGCAGCGGGCGCACTTCTCGTCGCTGCCGGCGGTGGTGATGACGCGGGCCCCGGCCAGCCTGGCGACCTGGATAGCGGCGACGCCAACGCCGGAGCCGCCGGCCTGGATCAGCGCGGTCTCGTTGGCCTGCAGCCGGCACAGCCTGTGCAGGGCGAACCAGGCGGTGAGGAAGACGACGGGGATGGTGCATCCTTCCTCGAAGGTCATGCCCTCCGGCATCCGGTACAACCCGGCCTCGTGAACCAGCGCCTTCTCGGCGTAGCCGCCGTCGCCCATCTGTGCGATGACGCGGTCGCCCAGGGAGAGGCCCCGTACGCCCTCGCCCAGGGCCTTGAGGGTACCGGCGACCTCCCAGCCGGGGGTGAAGGGGAGGGCGGTGAGCCCGCCGCCGTAGGTGCCCTGGCGGCGGCCGAGGTCGCCTCGGTTGATGGAGGCGGCGGCGACCTTGATGACGACCCGCCGCGAGGCGGGCTGGGGGTCCGGCGCGTCCTCGTAGCGGAGAACGCTCTCGTCGCCGTACTTGTGTACACGGATCGCTTTCATGTCGCGGCTCCTTCCGATTCCTGTTTGGGGCACGGCCCATCATAGGGTGCGGTTCGGCGGTGGACAAGGGCGAAGGGGGACCGCCGCGATCGTATAATGGGGGTGGAGCCATGCCGAAGCTAGTCGGGAAAGCGATACCCCTGGCCGAGCGCATCGACAGGCTCACCAAGGAGGGTGAGCTGTACGAGCGGCTGGAGGGCGACAAGGTGCGCTGCTACGCCTGCGGCCACCGCTGCCTGATCCTGGACGGCCAGCGGGGGATCTGCCAGGTGCGGTTCAACCAGGGCGGCACCCTGATGGTCCCGCACAACTATGTGGTTGGCCTCCAGAGCGACCCTATTGAGAAGAAGCCGCTCTTTCACGTCCTGCCGGGCTCACAGGCTCTCACCTTCGGCATGCTTGGGTGCGATTTCCACTGCTCCTTCTGCCAGAACTGGCTCAGCTCCCAGGCGCTCCGTGACCCAGTGGCCGGCGTGAACCCGGAGGAGATCACCGCCGAGGAGATGATCGCGATTGCCCAGCGGGTCGGCGCCGGAGCCGTCACCAGTTCCTACAACGAGCCGCTGATCACCAGCGAGTGGGCGATGGAAGTGTTCAAACTGGCCAAGCCACTGGGGCTCGTCACCGCCTACGTCTCCAACGGCAACGCTACCCGGGAGGTACTGGAGTACCTGCGGCCGTCACTGGACTGCTACAAGATCGACCTGAAGTCGATGTCGGCCAAGAACTACCGTGCTCTGGGTGGCGAGCTGGAGAACGTCCTGGAGACGGTGAGGATGGCGCATCGGATGGGGTTCTGGGTGGAGGTGGTGACCCTGCTGGTGCCCGGTTTCAACGACTCCGATGGGGAGGTGCGCGAGACGGCCCGCTTTCTGACGAGCGTGTCGGCTGACATACCTTGGCACGTGACGGCGTTCCACAAAGATTACAAGATGACGGGCCCGGAGAACACCGGCGTTGGATCGCTGCTGCGGGCGGCGGAGACCGGGCGAGAAGAAGGGCTGCGGTTCGTGTACTGCGGCAACCTGCCCGGCCAAGTAGGCGATAACGAGAACACGCACTGCCCGAACTGCTCGAAGCCCCTCGTCCGGCGTTACGCCTACAACATTCTGGAATACGCGCTGACCACCGAGGGGACCTGCCCGGACTGCGGGACGGCCGTCCCGGGCCTCTGGTTGGCGCCCCGAAGTTGACAGGTGCCCGGACCTTCCCCATATCGCTTGTCCGCCGACCAAGAGGCGGTGGTGTCCCATTGCGGCGGGGTCTTATACTAGTAGTAGCGTTCCGGTCTGTCAGGTTCCTGTTCGGGCAGGAGAGGAGGTACCAGCGATGGCGAATGTCGTGACCAACGACATGAGCGTCGTGATCGGGGGAGATGCGGGACAGGGTGTGGAGTCGAGCGGTGCGGGCTTCTGCCTATCGTTGGCGCGGGCGGGGCTGCACGTATTCGCGATGCAGGACTACCGGTCGCAGATTCGAGGCGGGCACAACTTCTACCAGATCCGCATCTCGGAGGAACCGCGACTCTCCCATAGCAACCCGGTGCACCTGCTGCTTGCTCTCACGCCGGAGACGGCGGCGCTGCACGCGGACCGATTGGCTGAGGGGGCGGCAGTAGTCTTCCCGGAGAAGTTTGACATCGATCCGGAGCCCTTGAGGAAACGGGGCGTCCGCTTGCACACTCTCCCCCTGATCCGCATCGCCGAGGAGCACGGCAGCCGAGTGATGACCAACACGGCTGCCCTGGGTGCTGCGGCGGGCATTACCGAGTTCCCGATCGAGTTCATGGAGAGCGTCATCCGGGAGAACTTCGCGTCAAAGGGTGAGCAGGCGGTGGACGCCAACCTGAAGGTGGCTGAGGTCGCGTACAGCCTGGGGCGGGAGCGCTACGGCGCCGATTTCCCCTACAAGTTGGCGGCCGTGGAAGGGGCGCCCCGCCGGATGCTGATGAACGGTAACCAGGCGCTGGCCATGGGTGCCCTGGCTGGCGGTTGCCGCTTCATGTCCGCCTATCCCATGACCCCGGCCACGTCGATCTTTGAGTGGCTCTCAGGACTTCCCCACGAGTACGGCGTCGTGACAAAGCACACGGAGGATGAGATAGCCGCCGCCGACATGTCCGTGGGCGCTTCCTTCGCAGGGGCGCGGGCCATGACCGGCACGTCCGGCGGCGGGTTCTGTCTCATGGTGGAAACCTTGGGCTTGGCAGGGATGACCGAGGTGCCGATGGTGATCGCCTTGTCGCAGCGAGGGGGGCCGTCCAACGGGCTGCCCACCCGCACCGAGCAGGGCGACCTGCTGTTCGCGGTCCACGCCTCCCACGGAGAGTCCCCGCGCATCGTCATAGCGCCGGGCACCGTCGAGGAGTGCTTCGAGGCGGGCTGGCGGGCCTTCAACCTTGCCGAGAAGTACCAGTGCGCGGTCGTCATCATGACTGACCAGTTTCTTGGATCGTCCATGCGCACGCTGGACATGGACGCCCTAAACTTCTCCAGCGTGACCATCGATCGCGGCTCAACTATGACCCGCGACGATCTCGATCGACTCACAAACGGCTACAAGCGGTATAAGTTCACGGAGACGGGGATCTCGCCGCGGGCACTTCCCGGCCAGCACCCCGCTGCCACGTTCTCAGCCACCAGCGACGAGCACGACGAGGAAGGTCACTTTGACGAGGGGATCGAGAACCGCCGCCGCATGATGCAGAAACGGATGCGCAAGCTTGTAGAGGCGGAAAAGGAGATGCGCGCACCCAAGCGGTACGGACCTCCAGAGGCGGAGACCACTCTCGTCTGCTGGGGCTCCACGTTCGGGCCCTGCAAGGAGGCTGCCGACCAGATCAACGCCGCCGGGGGCAGTGCCAACGTCCTACAGTTTGTGGATCTGTGGCCACTGCCAAAGGAGGAGACGGCGGCGGCGGTCGGAGACTGCAGGCGCACGATGGTTGTGGAGCAAAACTACACGTCGCAACTGGCCACACTACTGCGAATGACGACGGGGATTAAGGTGGACGGGACGCTGAACAAGTACGACGGCCGGCCCTTCGCGCCCGAGGAGATCGCGGCCGGGCTGGGCAAGGAGGTAGCCAGTGGTTACCAGGCTTGACGCGAAGCTGTTCGATGCAATGACCGAAATCACTTGGTGCGCCGGCTGCGGCGATTTTGCCATCCTGAGGGCGCTGAAGCTTGCCTTGGCAGAATTGGGCATCGAGCCTTACCAGGCGCTTGTCGTGTCCGGTATCGGCTGCGGCAGCAAGCTGCCGGACTACATGCACGTCAACGCCTACCTTACCAACCACGGCCGGCCTATACCTGTCGCCACGGCAGCTAAGCTCGCCAACCCGGATCTTCATGTTATCGCCACCAGCGGGGACGGTGACTCCTACGGCATCGGCGGCAATCACTTCGTCCAGTCCTGCCGGCGAAACCCCGACATCACGCAGATAGTGGAGAACAACCAGATCTACGGGCTCACCAAGGGCCAGTACTCCCCGACGAGCGAGAAGGGCTTCGTCACCACCACTTCGCCGGATGGCGCCATCGAGAGGGCCTTTAACCCCATGTCCGTAGCGATAGCTGCCGGTGCAACATTCGTGTCACGGGCTTTCGCTGGCGAACCCAAGCACCTGGCTGGGATCATCGCTCAGGCGATCCAGCACCGGGGCTACGCTCTCGTCGATGTTCTCCAGCCATGCGTGACGTTCAACCGCACCAACACTTATGACTGGTATCGCCAGAGGGTGTATCATCTGGAGGATGAGGGCTACGACCCATCGGACCGGGAGGCGGCCTGGCAGAAGGCACACGAATGGGAGGAGCGCATTCCGCTGGGCGTCCTGTATCGTGCGGAGGGAATGCCCCCATACGAGGACCAAGTGAAGACACTAATGGGGGGTTCGCCGGTGAGCCGCCTCGAGGATCTGGTGAAGGACCCGCGCCCCCAGCAGTACGAGCCTCTCAAGGAGCGGTTCACCTAGAGCCGCTTGCGGGGCCGGAAGGAGGGCCGGATGGAGTACGCTCAGTTTCTGAGGGATGTGCAGAACAGCGGTGCTCTCGTCAGCGAGGAGGAGACGGAAGGCGCGGTGGTCAGTGTCCTCATGGCGATGGCGCAGGTGCTCCCCAGGGAGCAGTTGGAGGTGCTATCTGGGCGGCTGCCGCCGGAGGCCAGTGTCTATCTTCGTCGCACCGGTTCCGAGCCTGACCCCTTCTTTGATGGCCAACTTTTCTTAGGGTGGGTGGTGTCCGCTCTGGATGCCACAGCTGATCGTGACACGACGGTCGGTGGGCTGGACCTGACTGCCGCCTACACGGGAGAGGAGGCGATCCGCCGCGCCCAGTGTGTGTTCTCCGTCCTCAAGCGGCAGATGCAGTCTGACCAACAGCGAGAGCTTGCCGCCTTCCTGCCGGACGACGTGAGTACCTGGTTCATGAGCGCCTAATCAACCTCGCCCAGGTGGTCCGGCTCGTACTCCTTGAGGATGACGGCCTGGGCGGGCTCGAAGAACAGGTCGTCGCAGAGATCACAGGCCGTGATGTGGGCCAAGACGGCCTCGTCCGGTAGGGGGCCGCCTTCGAAATAGCGGAACAACACATCGCGTGCTCTAGCGCAGGGCATCTCCGGTGGTCGGTGCACGTCAACGGCCGTGCGCTTGAGCATCAGGGAGACGAGGGGCGCGCGGCAGCCCTCGCACGACATGAGGTGGGCCTGGAGCCACAGCTCGTGCTCTTCCGTGCTGGCGATGACGCCCACTCGGACCATGTCCGGGATATGCAGGGCAGGCGCGACCTGCTGACGTAGCCC
>CAYFYG010000284.1:0-6936 GCA_964347225.1 uncultured Dehalococcoidia bacterium
CGTCCTCCAGTTGGTACCAGGTGTCCTGGCCTTCCGTCACCTCCTCGCCGCTGATGCGGCCGGTGACGGTGGCCGTTTCGCCCGGGACGAGGGTGCCGGCGACGGTGTCCTGGCCGCCCTCTGTGGAGGGCTCGGTGCGGAGGTTGACGGTCTCCTCCACCTCGATCTCGAAAGCCGTGACTGGCGTGGCTTCGGGTGCCGGTGGGCTGCCCTCGGGAGTGAGCTCGGGTGACGGCTGGGGTGTTCGTTGTTCGAACGGCGGCGTGCCCGTCGCTTCCGGTTCGCGCTCGTCGAGGAGGAAGTCGCTCTCATCGTTGCAGGCCGCGAAGAGGGCGAGGGCGGCGAATAGCAGGGGCAGGACGGCTAGTGTGCGGGCCATGTCGTCTCCTCCCTTGGCGGTCGCATCAACTGGCTACCGCCATGATAGGGTCGAGGGGTTGCGGGGTCAAAGGGCCGGGTGAGGAGGGTCAGTTGCCGACGACGGCAAGCATTTTCCGAAGATCCGTGCCGCCCAGGGGTTGAAACATGCGTTCGGCCGGAGTTAGAATATGCGTGCTGGGACCATGACGGGCCGCGAATGCGGCTGTGCGCTGGCTCATCGCGCAGGTAGATATCGATACCGAATATCTCTCCTCTGAAGCCCCCACTCCCGATGAGCCAGTGCACGGCCGGGGGCGATAGAATGGTGGGGTGCTGGATGAACGCGATCCTCAGGGCTGGGTGCTGAAGGCGCTGTCGGAGGCCGGGAACTCCCTGCTAAAGGAGTTGTACGGTCTGGAAGAGGAGGAGCTGCGCTGGCGCGCGGCTGAGGGCGAGTGGTCGCTGAAGGAGATCGCGGCCCACTTGCGGGACGCCGAGCAGCAGGCGCTGGCCCAGCTCAATGCCTTGGCCTCGGGGTCCTCTTCGCTCTTGCCTGCTTGGGACGTGGACGTGCTTCCCCAGGAGCGCGACTATCAGAGCGAGGAGATCGGCGGGCTGCTCGTTGCCTTCGGTGGCATGCGGCGGAAGACGGCCTACCTTCTATGGGGACTGACGGAGGCCGACTGGGAGCGGGCGGGGGACCACCCCTACCGGGGGGCAGTGACGCTGGAGGAGGTCGCGCGGGAGCTGGCGCAGCACGACTTGGAGCACCTGTGGCAGGTGCGCCAGCTCAAGGAGCGGCTGCGACAGGCAGTGTCGGCGCGGGAAGAGGGCTAAGAGGCTGAGCGATGAGCGAAGCGTTCTGCCGATCCCATCGGGAATGTCGGAGAGCCGAAAGCCCTTGAGTAGGTGACTTTCCACAAAGAAGGTGCTCTCCTCCTCCAGATGCGAGCGGCTCGTCGTCAAGGTAGCACTCGGTTACTTCTCCGTCCTCGCATTCAAGCCGGAACCAGTCCTGCTCAGTCATACAAGTTCAACCTTGGCCTCAGAAGCTCGCCCCGTCGGCGGTCCGGACGCGCCCTATCCGCGGCTCGATGGAGGGGCTATCCTAGATCATCCGCATGGCCGTGCGTGCGTGTCAGGAGGGGTCGCCCTTTCTGGGGGTTAGGGCTTGATTTCGGCGACGAGTTCGGCGACGACGTCGAAGCGGCCGAAGGAGGGGACGATATAGACGCCAGCGCACTTTTCGCGGCAGAGGGCAAGGAAGTCGCGGGCCATCGCTTGGCCTTCCTTGGGGCCGCGCTCGTCGCCGGCGCGGCGCATGCGGTCGCGGACGGCGTCCGGGAGGTGCATGCCAGGGACCTGGGTGTGAAGGAACTCCGCGTGGCGTGAGTTATGGAGGGGTAGCAGGCCGGCGATGATGGGCAGGTGGAGGCGCCGGGTCTTGTCCAGGAAGCCTTCCAGCAACTTCTCGTCAAAGACGTTCTGGCTCATGAAGAACTGGGCGCCAGCCTCGGCTTTGCGGCGCATGAGGCGGATCTGGGGCTCCAGTGGTTGGGCGTTGGGGTCGCAGGCGGCGCCGATGCAGAAGTCGGCCTGACCGCTGATGGGCTTGCCGGTCCAGTCCGCTCCTTCGTTGAGGAGCTTGAGGAAGCGCATGAGGCCGACGGCGCTGATGTCCCAGACGCCGACGATGTCGTTGTAGCCGCCTACGGAGGGTGGGTCGCCGCGCAGGCAGAGGATGTTGCGAACGCCGAGGGCGTGGGCGCCGATCATGTCGGAGTGGACGGCCAGGGCGTTACGGTCGCGGGTGGTGTAGTGCATGATGATGTCGACGCCCAGCTCGCGCTGGAGGAGGACGGACATGGCGAGGGGGGACATGCGGACCTTGGCCGTGGGGTTGTCGCCAACGTTGATGCAATCGACGCCGGCTTCCTTGAGGAGCGCTGCACCCTGGAGGGCGCGACGGGTGCGCAGGCCGTGGGGCGGGTCTACCTCGGCGCTGACGAAGAAGCGGCCGGCGGCCAGTTTCTCGCGCAGGGTGGTAGGCTCGGTGGCGGCCGTGGTCGAGTTGGCAGTATCGCTCACAGCAAAGTCAGCTTAGCGGATGACGGGACGGGCTGGCAACTTCAAAGTGAGGCGCTGGGCGCGGCCTTAGCGTGTGTGGGGCGCTGACGCCGCTGCCGTACTAGCAGCAGGGGTTCGGCTGGCCACCGCCTTCGGCGGTGTCGAAGCTCTGACCGCAGGCGCAGGACCTGACAGCGTTGGGGTTGGAGATGGTGAAGCCGGCCTTCATGAGGTCGTCTACGTAGTCGATCTGGGCACCCTCAAGGAAGTTGGCGCTGTCAGGGTCGACGACGACCTTGACGCCGTCGTGTTCGATCACGAGGTCATCGTCGTCGGTCTGGCGAGCGAGAGCCATGCCGTACTGGTAGCCGGAGCAGCCGCCGCCGACGACGAACACGCGCAGGGCAGCTTCCCCATCAAGGCCCTTCTTCTGGAAGAGCTCCTTAGCCTTGTTGGCGGCTTTTTCAGTCAGCGTCAGCATGGGGGGCTCATTTACATGGTTTCGTAAGTGCATAGTTCCTATAATTGATGAGAGCGTATCAGAGGTAGGAGGAGTGTGTCAATGGCTTGCCGCGGGCAGAAGGTCACTGCCACCCCTTGCGCTGAACCGTCTTTTCCGCTACAAATACATTAGCACTCCGCCCCGGCGAGTGCTAACCCCAGTTTCGGTACAGGATCAACCAGAAGGAGAGGTTCACGCCATGGCCAAGCAGCTCCTGTTCGATGAGGCGGCACGCCACGCCATGAAGGCTGGCATCGACGCCCTTGCAGATGCCGTGAAGATCACCCTTGGCCCCAAGGGACGCAACGTTGTTCTGGAGAAGAAGTTCGGCTCGCCGACGATCACCAACGACGGAGTCACCATCGCCAAGGACGTCGAGCTGGAGGATCCCTTCGAGAACATCGGTGCCCAACTGGCGCGGGAGATCGCCTCCAAGACCAACGACATCGCCGGAGACGGGACGACCACCGCCACTGTCCTCGGCCAGTCCATCGTGCAGGAGGGGCTGAAGAACGTGGCGGCCGGCGCCAACCCGATGGCTCTCAAGCGCGGCGTCGAGAAGGGGGCCGACGCGATCCTGGAGAAGATCAAGTCCGGTGCCACCCCGGTGACCACTCGCCAGCAGATGGCCCAGATCGCCGCTATCTCCGCCAACAACGACCAGGAGATCGGAGAACTGATCGGTGAGGTGATGGAGAAGGTCGGCAAGGACGGCGTCATCACCGTGGAGGAGTCCAAGGGGATCACCACTGAGGTGGAGTACGTGGAGGGGATGAACTTCGACCGTGGTTACATCTCCCCCTACTTTGTCACCAACCCGGAGCGTATGGAGTGCGTGATCGAGGAGCCGCTTATCCTGGTAACTGACAAGAAGCTGTCCGCGGTGAACGACATTCTGCCCGTGCTGGAGCGGGTGCTCCAGACCGGGAAGAAGGACATGCTGGTCATCTGCGAGGACTGTGACGGGGAGGCGCTGGCCACGCTGGCAGTGAACCGGCTGCGGGGCGCCCTCAACGTGTGCGCAGTGAAGGCCCCCGGGTTCGGCGACAGGCGCAAGGACAACCTGGGGGATGTCGCCACCATAAGCGGCGCCCAGGTGATCAGCGAAGAGGTGGGCCGCAAGCTGGACTCGGTCCAGATGGAGGACCTAGGCCAGGCGCGCAGAGTGGTGGTGGCGAAGGAAGACACCACCATCGTTGAGGGCCGCGGCTCTAAGGAAGGTATCGATGCCCGTATCCGCCAGGTCAAGGGGGCGATCGAGGAGACGACTTCGGACTGGGATCGGGAGAAGCTGCAGGAACGGCTGGGGAAGCTGTCAGGCAGCGTGGCTGTGATCAAGGTTGGCGCTGCTACGGAGACGGAGCTGAAGGAGCGGAAGCACCGGGTGGAGGACGCGGTTCAGGCCACGCGGGCGGCGGTGGAAGAAGGCCTGGTGGCCGGCGGAGGAGTGTCCTACCTGAACGCCGTGCCTGCCCTGGATAAGGTGAAGCTGGCGGGCGACGAAGCGACTGGCCTAAACATTCTGCGCCGCGCTCTGGAGGCGCCGCTGCGGCGCATCGCCACCAACGCTGGCCAAGACGGGTCCGTCATCGTGCAGAAGGTGAAGGGATTGAAGAAGGGCCAGGGGTACGACGCCGACAAGGACGAGTACGGAGACATGGTGGAGCGAGGCATCGTGGACCCGGCGAAGGTAACCCGTTCCGCCCTGGAGAACGCGGTGAGCATCGCCGCCATGGTCCTCACCACCAACTGCCTGGTGGCGGACATCCCGGAGAAGAAGCCGGCGGTACCGGCCCCTTCACCCGGAGAGATGTACTAGGCAGGCAGCAACACCGGACCGGGGAATGCGCAGGCCAGCAAGCGTGAGAGCGGGCTTGTTGGTTTGAAGGTCTTCTGGTTCCGCGGGAGCAAGGGGGACAAGCTTGTTCACTGAGAACGGCGTTCTGATCGACCTGGAAGAGGTGGGCAAGGTGGTGGACGCCAGCGACGTGTTCACCATTGGCTTTCGTATGTTCCCCCAGCGGGTGATCATCGATACGCGGGATACAGGGGAGGTGGGGCCGATGGTGCAGGTGGTGGAGCCGGTCGACTCTGTCGAGGAGAGATTCCACTGGCTGGGGCGGGAGCGGCCGGCGCTCGGAGTACCGGATCGGTTCGCCTTCTTCGTGTGGCCGCACTCGCTGGAGTTCTTCGAGTCTTCCGGGGTGCCGCAGCGCGTATGCGACCGGCTGCGGGCGTCGGAGCGGCCGCAGGTGGCGCGGATGGCGGATGAGGCGCTGGAGGAACTGCGGCGGCTGGAAGGGGAGGCAGTGCAACAGGCACTGTCGGGCGAGGGCTACCATACTCTCTGGCCTCAGGGATGACCCGCGGCGGATTAGATACGGGCCACGCCGCTGGAGGGCGTGGAGCCCTCGCGCAAGCCTGTCGCAGCATTGACTTTGGCCGGCGGGGGCGTCTGGTCCCATGGCACCGGTATGACCAGTGACGTGATCCGATGGTGGACTCTCCTCGGCTCTACGGCGCTATCGATCTAGGCGGTACCAAGCTACGGTCAATCGTGGCCGACGGTTCCGGCCGAGTGCTTGGCGATGACGTACGCTTCTCGCGGACCAAGGAGGGCCTGGAGGCGGTCCTGGGGCGGATGATGGAGTGCCTGGATGCCTCTCTGGAGAAGGCGGGAGTGGAGCGGGCGCAGTTGACTGGTCTAGGGATCGCCTCTCCAGGGGCAGTGGACTCGGCGCAGGGGATAGTCCCGGAGGCGCCGCAGCTCCCGGGTTGGCGGGACGTGCCGCTGGCGCGGCTGGTGGAGGAGCGGGTCGGGGTGCCCGCGCGCCTGGAGAACGACGCGGGGGCGGCGGCGCTGGGTGAGCACCGGTACGGAGCGGGGCGGGGCAGCCGCTACATGCTGTACCTGACGGTAAGTACAGGAATCGGCGGGGGCATCATCATCGATGGCGAGATGTACGGCGGGAAGAGCGGTGCTGCGGGGGAGCTGGGGCACGTGGTGGTCGATATGAACGGGCCGCCGTGCGGCTGCGGCGGCCGCGGCTGCCTGGAGGCGCTGGCTTCGGGCACGGCCATCGGCAGCAAAGGCGAGGAGCTGGCGGAGAGCGGCGAATCTCCTATCTTGGCCCGCCTGCGTCGTGAGGAGGGGCGAGTGACGGCGGAGATGATGCAGCGGGCGGCGGAGATGGGAGACACAGCTTCACGGGAGGCGTTTCGGGAGGCGGGGCGCTACTTCGGGGTGGCGCTGGCCAGCTACGTAAACATTTTCGACCCGGAGGTCATCGTCATAGGTGGAGGGGTGGCCAAGGCAGGTGACCTGCTCCTGGAGCAGGCCCGGATGACCATGGAGTCGCTGGCGATGGCGCAGCCGCTTAAGGGTGTGCGATTGGTGGTGAGTGAACTGGGGGACTTCGGTGGTGCCCTGGGGATGGTGGCCTGGCTGACGGAGGCAGAGGCGAAGGCGCAGGAGGGCTAGAAGCGCGAAGTGCGCCGCCGGCGGCGGTGGAAGCGGCGGCTCCTCGTGAACCTGGTCGGGACGAGCGCCTCGAGTTCCGGCGGGACGTTTCTGCGCTCCTCCTCGATGATAGGCTGAAGGACGGCTATCATCTCGGCGAGGCGACGGGCTACCTCGTCGGCCAGAGGCTCGCTGAGGGGGTCGTAGGGGATGGTCTGGTGGATGCGAGTCCAGGAGGGCGTCCACTCTTCGAGCTCGACCTGGGGACCGAGGCGGGCCTGAATCTCCGGCATGCGGGCGGCCATGAGCTCCGCCCAGCGATAGGAGAACTGGCGTTCGCCCTCGAAGTGGAGGCCGATCTCGATGCGTTCGGTCTTGCGGGTGAGCCAGACCTCGTAATGGATTTTGGGCGTCCAGTAGTGGAGCTGGAGCCAGACGAAGCGGATACGGGTGGTAAAGCCGCGCAGTTCCGCGGGCAAGGGCTCCGTGGTGCGATCGAGAACCAGGGACATGAAATCGCGGACGCGCAGGGGCATGACGGAGTCAT
>CAYFYG010000285.1:0-2823 GCA_964347225.1 uncultured Dehalococcoidia bacterium
ACGATCCCGGAGATGTCGCGGGATGTGGAGGCGCTGGCAGAGCAGGTTGGATTCGAGCGGTACCACCTGCTTGGGCACTCGATGGGGGGAGGCGTCGTCCAGGAGGTGGCGCTGCGCAGTCCGGAGAAGCTGCTGTCGCTAACGCTTCATGATACGTCGTGCCGGTTCAACATGGACGCCGATCCGGACATCGCAGCATGGCGGGACAAGCGCTTCCACTTGGCGGAGACGGAGGGCATGGCCGCCGTCGCCGACGAAGAGCCGCCGTTTCCAGCGCCTCCGCACATGCCTGCGGAGCGCCTTGAGGAGACGAAGGAGCGCCTGTCAGGCATGTCCGTGGACGCGTTCATCGGCGCCTGGAGCGGGCTCACCGAGTGGGAGGGCACGGAGGACAGGGCCCACAACATAAGGACGCCTACTCTCATTATCTACGGGGACCTGGACACGCCGCTGCTCATCGAAGGGTCACTCAGGCTGGTGCAGCTCATTCCTGGTGCCGTGGTCGAGGTCATCCCGGAAACGGGGCACTCGCCGCAGTGGGAGCGTCCCGAGCTGTTCAACGCGGCATTGCGCCGATTCCTGGAGCAGCACGCTGGCGGTTCCTGATTTCGGGGCGACACAAGCGGTCGGAATACCCCAATTAACCAAATCGACGCAATCTCTGTTTACTAGATAGCGTTGATGAACCGAGCGGGATACGGGTATTCACCGCGCCGCGATGGGCCCAGGCGGCAGGGATGGTGGCTCCCCCTTCCCATCATGATGGTGGTAGGGGCGGTACTGTTGATTTCGCGCTTGGCCAACGAGGGCGGCGGTCACACCAGTGCTTGGACAGCATGTCCGGCCGGTGAAGACTGCACACCCGCCTCGCTGGCCTCAGTGGACTGTGCGTCCGGCGGCGGCTGCCCCCTGTCTGAGAGCAAGCCAGCTTACGTGGGTGCCGCAGTGCCCGGCGACATTAGTGGCCGGGCGGCGGCCATCCTTGAGGAGCCGTGTGGAGCGTTCCTGTACGACTACAATGCCCACGAGCGACGAGCCCCGGCCAGCCTGGCCAAGATCGCAGCCGCGCTTGTTGCAGCGGAAGCGACTGACCTCTCTGAGATGGTCCATGTGCGTGTGGACGGTGCGGAGCTGGCCGTCACGACAGACTCAACGACTATGGGGCTGGAGCCGGGACAGCAACTGAGCGTGCGCGATCTCCTGTATGGGCTACTGCTGCCTTCGGGGAACGACGCCGCTATCGCCATTGCCGGGCATGTGGAGAACAGTGAGGCGGCATTCGTCGGTCTGATGAACGGCAAGGTAGAGCAGTTGGGGCTGCGCGACACTCACTTCACAAACCCGCATGGTCTGGACGATCCGGGCATGTACACGTCGGCGCTCGACATCGCCGTGCTCGGCCGAGAGTTGATGCGACAGCCAGAGTTGGCGGCCATCGTGAGTACGCGCATCTACCAGCCGGCCTGGGATGGTCCGCCCTTGTGGAACGGCAACCGGCTGCTGTACCTGTATCCGGAGTCGGTGGGGGTGAAGATCGGTTTCACGGACAGCGCTGGCGGCACAATTGTGGCAGCAGCGGAGCGGGACGGCAGACAGCTCATCGTGTCGGTGCTGGGAAGCGCGGGCATCTACCAGGACGCCATCACGCTTTTCGAGTGGGCGTTCAGCAACGTCCCATCAGCCTGTCACGAGTAGAGGCTCTATGAGCGGTCACTGCCCTTGGGGCGAAAATGTCAAGGGCGACCGGGGGAATGAGGCAGCAATCGCATGACGTGCCATCTTGTCTCTAGCGCTGTCGTGCGCCAGTCAACGCTCAGCCGCTAGGGGAGTTCGCCGTCAGAGTTCCCTTGCGCTTTCCCCTCCGGTCGACTGGTTGCCTATCACCCACCTCCGGCTCGCCAGCGGTGCCAAGACACTACGCCGACGCCCACCAAGCAGAGAACGCCGGCGATGAGGACGAGCGTCACCCACCCGTCCCTGGCGGGGCTCGAATGACCAGCCCCGCCCTCGGGGAAGCCGGCAGCACCCGGCGCCGGGCTGGCAACTTCCTCCAAGAGAGCCGTCGGCGTGGGTGAGGGTGCAGATGTGGCCCCTGGTGTGGGAGTGGATGTGGCCATGGGTGGGGGCGTGGCCGAGGGGGTAGCTGTGGGCACGGGCGTCGGCGTAGGTGTGGCTGTTGGTGGGGGCGTGGCCGTGGCTGTGGGAGTGGCGGTGGGCACAGCCGTAGGTGTAGCCGTTGGCGTGGGTGTCGGCGTGGCCATGGGTGTGGGCGTAGGCGTGGGTGTGGGCACGGGCGTTGGCGTTGCTGTGGGTGTGGGTGTGGGCGGAAGGATCGCCGCGATCTGGATGCTGCGGTCGCGCTCGCCGACCCCGCGCCCAGGCACGTCCAGCTTCATGTGATATGGCGCGCCGTTGATTGAGCCTGCTCCTTTGCCCTGGCCCCAGTCAAGCTCAGACGCCAGATGGCCGCTCCAGAGAAGATGTATGGTTTCGGCTTGGGCAGTCAGCGCTACGACGTACATCTTCTCAGCTTTCTGGCCTCGCTCTGGGAGGCAGAGGCTGGGCGGCGAAGGCCCGAGCGCCGGACTGCTGAATGCGCCTCCCCAGAGCTTGAACGCCCGGTCGCCCTCACCGGCGTCAAAAGGAATGCTGGGGTCGTCGGGCACGGCTAGAGAGGCATCGAAAATGGAAGTGCCAGGGCCGTCCTCATGAAGGGCTGGCAGGACGCCACGATCGCGGTCGTAGCTGCTGAGGAAGTCATAACCGTTGACACCTCGATGGGCACAGTCGTAGCGGATGCTGAATGTGTAGTTGGTGCCAGGC
>CAYFYG010000286.1:0-1624 GCA_964347225.1 uncultured Dehalococcoidia bacterium
TCCTCCAGGAACACATCGCCGAAGGCCACCGCCTGCACGCCTTGGCGCTGAATAGCGTCCACGACGCGGGACATTTCGGCTTCGTACACTTGATTGCTGCAGCGCGGCGGGATCCAGACAGGGTAGACCTTTAGTCCCAGCGTCTGTACCTGGGCCTCCAGCAACGTCCGGCGCACCCCCTGCATGCTGATGCGGTCGTAGCCGGAGGTGAGGGTGGTGAGCAGGCCGACCACATCGAGGCAGGGCTCCCGCTGCAGGCGCCAGAGGGCGACGGCGCTGTCCTTGCCGCCGCTCCAGGCAACAACCGCCTTCGTTCTCACGAGGCGCCTTCGGTCACAGACAGGAGCCGGGGCCGTCCCATCGCTCCGACGGTTGCCCCCACTTCAACCGCCATCGGAGGCCATCTAGTCTCCGTCGTGTCCGGGGAAAGGAGCGCCGCAGAAGCCCTCATAGTCGATGAGCTCGTGGATGGTGGGTTCGTCGCCGCACAGGGGGCACTTGGGATCGCGCCGCAGCTTCACGACCCGGAACTCCATAGACAGGGCATCGAACAGGAGAAGGCGGCTGGCGAGCGGCTCCCCGATCTCCAGGATCAGCTTGAGCGCCTCGATCGCCTGAATAGAGCCGATGACGGCGGGGAGAGCGCCGAGGACGCCGGCCTCGGCGCAACTGGGGACGAGGCCGGGCGGCGGCGGCGCGGGAAACAGGCAGCGGTAGCACCCCTTGCCGGGGAAGAACACCGTAGCCTGGCCGTCGAACAGGAGGACGCTTCCGTCCACCAGCGGCTTCCCCGCGAAGTAGCAGGCGTCGTTTATCAGGTAACGGGTGGTGAAGTTGTCAGCCCCGTTGATGACGATGTCGTACTGGGAGATGATCTCCGCAGCGTTCTCGGAGGTCAGGGGGCCGTCGTGGATGACCACGTTGACGTCCGGGTTGTAGGAGAGGAGGGTCTCCTTGGCGGACTGGGTCTTGGGCCGTCCCACATCGTCGTTTTGGTGGAGGATCTGCCGCTGCAGGTTCGACAAGTCCACCACATCGAAGTCGACTATGCCGATGGTGCCCACGCCGGCCAGGGCCAGATAGAGGGCGGACGGTGAGCCGAGCCCGCCGGCGCCGATGTCCAGCACCTTGGCCGCCATCAGCTTGCGCTGGCCGAGGGGCCCTACCTGGGGCATGATGATGTGCCGAGAGTAGCGATTGACTTGCTCCTCCGTCAGGACCTGGCCACCGGCGATGGCGGGGATGACCGCCACCTCATCGCCATCCTTAAGAGGCGTGTCCTTGCCCTTCAGGGAGTGAATCTCCTGGCTGTTGACGTAGATGTTGATGTGCCCGGGCACCTCGTCAGATTCATCGAAGACCATGTGCCGCAGCTCCGGATACTCATTGCCCAGGTTGTCCAGCACCTGCGCCACCGTGCTCCCCTCCGTGCGGACGTACACCTGGTTCCCAGTCAGCCGGCGGAAGGGCGTCGGGATGTAGACCGTGACTGACACTCGATTTCTCCTCCTCCCAGCCGACATCGCTAGAGCTCCATGCTGAGGTAGCGTTCACCTGTGTCGGGCAGGACAGTGACCACACGCTTGCCCGGGCCAAGCCGTTTCGCCACTTTGAGGGCAGCGAA
>CAYFYG010000287.1:0-12743 GCA_964347225.1 uncultured Dehalococcoidia bacterium
TTCGCCGCCGTGTTCGGCATCATCGGCTTCGTGGACGTGCCTATCGTGTTCATGTCCATTCGCTGGTGGCGGACGCTACACCCGCAGGTCGTAGGCACGGAAGGGTTCAATATGGAGGCCGCCATGCTGCCCGCCTTGTTCCTGTCGGTGGCCGCTTTCACAGTTGTCCTGACGTATCTCCTGCTGCTACGCACCGATCTGGAGCGCTCACAACAGGAGATCGTGGATCTGCGGCGGCGTGTCCGCTGGCTGCAGGAAGGGGGAGGAGGATAGCTGTGGGTGACCTCTGGTACCTGGCGTTGGCGTACGGCGTCATCTGTTTGGGGCTTGTTAGCTACCTGCTCCGCTTGGCCGCCCAGACTAAGAGTCTGGGTCGGGAGGTTGAGCTGCTACGGGATGTCCTTCAGGTAGAAGAAAGCGCTGCGGGAGAAGGACAGGACGAGACGATGGCCTCAACGGGTGCCCAGCCCGGCGAGGCTGGGAGCGAGGCCTAGCCGTGTCGGTCGGGAGCGAAAGGCTCACCGCCGTCTCGGAGGAGACCTCCGCCCGGCAGGATTGGGGTCGGTGGACGCGTGGCGTGGGTCTCGCCTTCGTCGCCTTGGCGATAGCGGCGCTGGTGAGCCTCCTGGCCTTCGGCCTGCTCAACGAGGGTGGAAGCGACACGGGGGCGGCGAGCCTGAACCGGGAAGCGCCCGACTTCACCCTGAACCTGTTCGATGGCGGCACCTTCACCCTCTCGGAGAACCGCGGCCAACCGGTTGTGATGAATATCTGGGCGTCCTGGTGCCAGTCGTGCCGACAAGAGGCAGCAGATATGGAGGAGGGATGGCGCTCATATCGAGATCAAGGGATCGTGTTCGTCGGGGTCAACGTCATGGACAGCCGAGGCGACGCCGAGGCGTTCCTGGAGCAGTTCGAGATCACGTACCCCAACGGCCCCGATGAGAGCGACATCTACCTCCAGTACGGGGCCACGGGCACGCCTGAGACCTTCTTTATCAACCGTGACGGCGTCATAGTGCAGAAATACATGGGTCCCCTCACTGCTGACCGGTTGTCCGCCTTTGTGGAGGAACTTCTGTTGTGACGCCTCCTGCAACGTCCAAGCAGCCTGGACTGGGGTAGAAGGGGATGAACATCGTACTCGTTGGCCTGAGCCATAAGACGGCACCGCTTTCCCTGCGACAGAAGTTCGCGGTGGGCGGCGCCGAATTGCTCAGGGCGCAGGCCCATCTTCACAGCGAGACGGGCAACGGTGTCATTCTATCCACGTGCAACCGCACCGAACTCTACTTCGTGGCTGGGCGAGCGGTGGCAGGTCGGCGGGAGGCCGTGAGTGTCCTGACGCGTGCGACGGGGGCCGATGTCCCATGCGTGGAGCAGCACGTGTACCTCCAAACGAACGAGGAAGCGGTTCGCCACCTCCACCGCGTGGCCTCGGGCCTCGATTCCATGATCTTCGGCGAGACCGAGATCCTGGGGCAGGTACGGGCGGCCCTGGCTACTGCCGCCGAGGCCGGCCTCTGCAACGCCATCCTCAATCGACTCTTTCACTCGGTCATCCGGGCTGGGCGGCGAGTGCATCGTGAGACATTCGTCGGACAGCACGGCAGGTCCGTAAGTTCGGCAGCGGTGACCCTGGCGCAGCACTTGCTAGGTGACCTTTCAGGCCGCAAGGTGCTGGTGGTAGGGATGGGCGAAGCGGGTGCCCTCACGGCTCGCAGCCTTGTCAAGGCCGGGGCTGATCGACTGGCTGTCGCCAATCGCACCGATCACCGGGCCACCGAGCTGGCTGAGAAGTTCAACGCAACGGCTATCCCCTTCTGTAGCCTGGACAAGGCCCTGGCGGACACCGATGTCGTCATCAGCGCCAGCGGCGCTCCCGTTCCTATCATCGGCAAGGCTGATCTGGGCCCTGTCATGGCCAAGCGCAACGGTCGCTCCATCCTCCTCATAGACATTGCCGTCCCCCCTGATATCGATCCTGCGGTGCGAGGGACGCGTGGCGTGCATCTGTACAACATAGATGACCTGGACGCCATGTGCCCCGTCCGCCCCGAGGAGCGCGAGAGCGAGGTCGCTAAGGTGGACACCATCGTAGAGGAGGAGGTGCAACGCTTTCTGGATTGGTGGCGTTCCCTGGGGGCCGTGCCCACCATCGTCTGCCTTCGTCAAACGTTGGAGGCTGTCCGGCGAGAGGAGGTGGCCAAGGCCCTGCGCCGCCTCCCTCATCTCACCGCATGCGAGCACGAGGGTATCGAGGCCCTCACGGAGGCCATCCTAAAGAAAGTCCTCCACCGCCCGCTGACCAACCTCAAGCTAAACAGCGGTGACAGACACTATCTTGCCGTCACGCGAGACCTGTTCGGACTGGACGGTTGACGGGGTTAGGGTCCGACCGAGGGCGGACGCGTGAGCACGAAGTTTTTCGATCTACCGTTGCGGTTCCAGATCATCATCCCGTTCTCCGTGCTGATCATCGCGTTTGCCGTGGCGGCTGTCGGTTTCGGGTTGCCCCTGGCCCGGAAGTCAGCCTCCCAGAGCGTTGATCTGAAGCTGGACAATGCCCGCAGTCTATTCATCCTTGTGCTCGATCACGAGACCAGCGAACTCAATCGGTCGACCTCATTGCTGGCCCAGGACGCGGAGCTCGGCGCGGCCCTGGCGGCCGGGGACACAGAGGGACTGTCAGCCAGCGTGGAGGCCGCTTCGTCGGCCACTTTCGATGCGCTCCAGGTCATCGATGTTAATGCCGTCACTCTAGCCGCGGCCGAGGGCCACGCTCCGTTGCCGGCCGAGGCGATGGTCAGCCTGGGTCAAGCGGCCGCGGGGGATGGCAACGCCGACATCGTTTCCTCGCCGATCGGACACATGCTCGTGGTCGCGAGTCCAATCGCATCCGGCGATAGCCCTCAGGGCTTCGTCGCCGGCGGGCGCTTGCTGAGCCGCCTTCTGCCGACGCTCAAGTCGACGGTCGACGCTGAGCTGGCCCTCTACCTGGACGGGCAGCTGGCCGCCAGCACGTTTGGTGGTCAGCATAGTGATCTCCGGGATCTGGCCGCCCCCCCTCTCGAGACAGCGCCAGACAGTGAGCCGGTCAAGAAGGGGTCTGTGGTGGATGGTCGTTCCTACGCCGCGGTATATGATCGCTTGCCCCTCGTGGACAGTGGGGAGGTGACCTTTGCGGTGTTCGTTCCCCGCTCTGACGTCTGGCCCACGGATGCGCTGGTAGCCGGTGGCTTGGCGGCGGCTCTGGTCATCCCCCTCATCCTGTTGGTGATGGGGTTCGCCATCGCCAGGACAATCGCCTCACGCTTGGAGCGGGTCGTCGTGCCGATTGAAAGGATCGGACGGGGCGATTTCCAGCAAAGGGTGGACATCCATTCCGCCGACGAGGTGGGCCGCCTAGCCAAGGTGGTCAACGGTATGGCCGCCCGTCTCCAAGAGACGGAGGCGAGCAAGGCTGAGTTCCTAGCCATGGCGTCCCACGAGATGCGAACTCCTCTCGCCCTCATGCACAACGCTACCGAACTCCTTCTTGACGAGCCTGATCACGAGGAACACACTCCTCGCGAGGAGCTTCTGCAGATTATCGCCGACAACATCGACCGCATGAACCGGCGGGTGGGCGATCTGCTACATCTGGCCCGCATGGAGGCCGGCCACGTGACCCTTCAGAGGGAGCGCATAGACCTCACCGCCGTGGTGGCCGAGGTGGCGGAAAGCGTTCGTCCCATGCTGGCGGCGAAGGAGCAAAGCCTCTCCCTCAACCTGCCGCCGGGCCTTCCTCCGCTCAGTGCTGATCCGGATCGCATCCAGCAGGTACTGCTCAACTTGCTGGCCAACGCCTCCCGACACACACCTCCGGGCACCGACGTCACGGTGAGCGCTAGCCAGCAAGGGGACGCGGTCACCGTCGAGGTGGAGGACACAGGGCCTGGCATCCCCCGGGAGCAACTGGAGCAGCTGGAGCAACTGATGAACGGAAACCGGAGAGCACTCGGCAGGAACGGCACCGGTCTTGGCCTTCTCATCGCCAGACGTCTCGTGGCCCTCCACGGAGGCCGCCTGTGGGCCCAGAGCGAGATGGGCAAAGGCAGCCGGTTCACTTTCGCCCTGCCCTGCAATGGTGAACGAAAGGAGGTGACAGGTCGTGAAGATACTGGTGGTGGATGACGAGCAGGAGTTCATCAAGATCCTCACCGTTGCTTTCCAGGTCTACCGGCCTGGCTACACCCTCATCGCCGCCCATAACGGGATGGAGGCTCTGGCCAAGGCCAAGGCGGAAGACCCGGATCTGGTCGTCTTGGACGTGATGATGCCCGACATCGATGGCTACGAGGTATGCCGCCGCCTTCGCGCTTGCGGAGACGTTCCAGTCATCCTCTTGACGGCCAAGGATCGCGAGGAGGACGTCGTCCATGGCTTCGAGCTGGGGGCTGACGACTACATCACGAAACCCTTCAGCTATCGCACCCTGATGGCCCGCATCGACGCCCTCCTGCGTCGCGCAAGGACGATGCCCGGCTCCCAACAGCCGGGGCTGCTCCAGTGGGGTGATCTGACGTTGGATTTCGCACAGCGTCAGGTGACGCTAGGGGACAGAAACCTAGATCTCACTGCCAAGGAGTACCGCATCATCGAGGAGCTGGCCCGCAACGCCGGCCAAGTGGTTAGCCACGGCACGCTGCTGACCCGCATCTGGGGCCACGAGTATCGCGACGAGCCGCAATACCTCAAGACCTACATTCATCGGCTTCGCGGTAAGATCGAGGCCGACCCCCGACACCCGCGATACATACTCACCCACTACGGCGGCGGCTACAGCCTCGCCAATGGAGAAGCCGCTCACGAAGCTCCGCCCCGAACGCTTCAGGGGCTCCAGCCCGGCAACAACGGGAAACCGCACTCAAAGGTAAATGAGTATTGACCTTTCGCTGTTGCCTTTTTATGACTCCGTTACCGCGGTCAATGTAAGGTTAAGTTGTGAACGGAGGAACTAAGTTGTTCGAGGTGGCACTATGAAAACACGACTGATCCCATTGATTGCGGCCGTGGGAGCAGTTGCCTTGGCTCTGACTCTCGTGTCCACGAGCCAGGCGGGCAAGAGCGAGATCATCGAGACCGATCACGACCTCGCCTCGCCGGGCTCCCCCACCTGCGAACACTGCCATCTCCCCCACAAGGCCAACGACATGTACCTGTGGGCTCTGGACCCCGACCCGGACTACACCGGCGAATCGGAGGTCCTTCCCCTGTGCTACAGTTGCCACGACAACACGGTGGCCAACGGATCCTACATCCCCGACGCCGAGCACAACCACCCCCAGGGCGTGGTGCAGTACGACCCCGACCATATTCCGGACTCCGGTGACGAGTATCCCATCACGGAGCACGAGAGATACGAGAGTTCCTGTAAGAAGTGCATGGAGCCCGACTGCGTCAAGTGCCACGACGCCCACTCCGACACCTGGGTCTTCCTCGACTCGAATCGCTTCGACCCGTTCGACTACGACGAGGACGGCGACGACGAGGAGTTCATGAACGCCAGCGTCTGCTCGTGGTGCCACGAGGGGTCGCGGCACGGTGTAGAGAGCTACGACGACGAAGGAAACGTGATACCTCACACCACGCACCCGGAGATGATCACCCAGCCCGACGGCGCGGACGAGTACGACCCGCCTGTCGGCGCGGACCGAAGATGGTGGGGCGACACAGGGGACCTCAGCGGGACCCGCCTGTGGACAGACGACACCACCTACCACAACCAGCCTGGTGACGACACGCAGTACTACGTGGAGACCAGCAATCCCGGCGACATACGCTGCATGACCTGCCACACTCCGCACGCCGGTCAGGCCGCGGAGCTGGAGTCAATGGGCTACGAGTTAGTCCCGGCCGTTGGCGCTCCGGAGACGGGGGCCCAGTGTGAGAACGTTGCCGACGACGACGGCGACGGCGTGGCGAACGATGGCTGCCCCAACTCGGCGATCTGCATCAACTGCCACGAGTAGGGCAACGACAGCGGCATAGGATTCGTGACTGGCGCCCAGCCGTAAGGACTGGGCGCCAGTTCTCTGACGCAGCGCTTGGCATAGCTCCTGCGGTTAGGGATTGCCCCGGGGCATGATGGGTTGAGGCTGGAATTGGAGAGAAGTGATGGGAGCTGACGCCCGGCGGCCGCTCGAGCCGGATGCTGGCGGATCCCCACTGGAGACGCCGAAGACACCGGGCCTTTCGCGAAACCCCATCTCAGTCCTGGGCGCGCTGGGAGCCCTTATGGGCCTCGCGGGGCTCACCTACGTTTTCGGACTGCAGTTTCTGGGCGTGAGCCCCAGCCCTTACGTCGGTGTTCTTGCGTACCTTCTATTTCCCGGGATACTGACCGGCGGTCTCATCCTGATCCCCATCGGAATGGCGTGGGAAGCGCGGCGCCGGGCGGCGGCGGCCCGCCGCGGTATGGCCGCTCCGCCAGCGTTCCAGATCGATCTCGGCAACCCCCGCCACGTGCGGGGTGTATTCCTCTTCGGTATCAGCACTGCCGTCATTGTGGGAGCGCTGGGTGCTGCCGGGTATCGAGGCGTGGAGTTCACGGACTCCGTCACGTTCTGTGGCGAAATATGCCATGAAGTGATGGAGCCTCAGTATGAGCCCTACAAGCGATCCTCGCACGCTCAAGTGGCCTGCCCGACCTGTCACATCGGACCGGGAGCGAACTGGTGGGTGCAGTCCAAGCTGTCAGGGCTCCAGCAGGTGGTCGCGGTTGCTCTCGACACCTACCCTCGCCCCATACCGGCGCCCATCGAACACCTGCGACCCGCCCGCGAGACCTGCGAGGAGTGCCACTGGCGAGAACGGACGTACGGGCTCAGGCTCAAGGAATACAACCTATACCACCCCGACAAGCACAACACGCTGGAAAGACGCGCGCTCGCCTTTCGCGTCGGCACCGTCGGCGATGAGCCAAGCGGGGTCCACTGGCACACCGCCGCCGAGCTCTGGTACCGCGCTGCCGATGAGCAGCGTCAGGTCATCGGTTGGGCTCGTGTCGTGGGAGGGGACGGAACGGAGGAGTGGGTCAATCCCACCGTCTCCGAGGATGAACTCGGCGAACCACGTCTGATGGACTGCATCGATTGCCACAACCGGACAGCCCACAAGATCCCCTCGCCGGAGGAGCTAGTCGATGAAGGCCTGGCTTCGGGACGCTTGGATCCGAGCCTTCCCTACCTGAAGCGGGAGGCGCTCAGCCTGCTGTTCGCCAAAGACCCAAATCCCGATGCTGCCGCGCTTGGGGCCACCTGGAAGGACGGCTGGTTCGATCAGCTTCGGGATTTCTACAGCGAGAACTACCCCGAGGTAGCGGCGGCGCAGGCCGAAGATATCCAGCGGGCTATCGATGAGTTGAAGAGCATCTCCCAGCAGGTCGTCTATCCCGATATGAACACCACCTGGCTCACCTATCCCGACAATGGCGGGCACGTGAGCGCCGAGCGGACTGAGTCAGGCTGCTTCCGCTGTCACGATTCCCTGACCAGCGCCGACACTGGAGATATGCTCCCCAGCCCTCGCTGCGAATTCTGCCACTACGATGTGCGGCCGGGCGAGATAGAGGAGAGCGGAGACAGGTCAACGCGGTGAGGCCGGCGCGCCCCGCAGCCCGCATGGGCAGCAAATGACAATCTTCGACCGGTCGAGTCCGCGTTTTTATGACTTATTTACAATTCGTGTGTCACCATTCAGGGGTAGGAGGAAGGAGGTGCGTAATGCCAACGTACATTTCGCTATTGAAATGGACAGACCAAGGCATGCGGGCTATCAAGGACAGTCCACAACGTGTGGATTCCGCCAAACGGGCCTTCAGCGCCGCCGGGGGGCGGATGACCGACTTCTACTTGGTACTTGGCGATTACGATGTAGTGAACATCGGGGAGTTCCCCAGCGATGAGGCCTACCTCACCACTCTCCTCGAAGTTGCCTCCCGCGGCGCCGTGCGAACGACCACGCTGAAGGCCTTCACCGAGGACGAGTACCGCCAGATCATTGCAGCCATACCACCTTGAGCTGAGGCAACCCCGTTCAGCATCGGCGGTGGCCACCTCAGCCGTGCAGAAAGGGTATCTGATAGCCGCACGGCCCATGCGCACAGTACCGGTGTCCGCAAGGTGGTAGGAAGGAGGTACGCATTGCCAGTCTACGTCTCGCTCCTGAAATGGACAGATCGAGGCCTTCGCGATGTTAGGGAGAGTCCCCAACGTTTGGACGCTGTCAGGCGGGCCTGCAGTGCTGGCGGGGGACGACTGACGGACTTCTACATGACTCTGGGCGCGTACGATGTGGTGAACATCGGCGAGTTCCCAAGTGACGAGGCCTACAGCACCACTCTTCTCCAGGTGGCCTCCCGAGGCGCCGTGCGCGCGACTACCCTCAAGGCCTTCACCGAAGACGAGTATCGCAAGGTCATAGCATCCATACCACCATAGGCTGCGGCGCCCGGGTCAGTGTCTGTTGCTGCCCTGGTCCCATCGGCTAGCCGTCCCTGACAGCCGTGGCTGTATGTCGTTGGTTCACATGGACGACGTCCGTGTCAGGCAAGCGGACGAGGGGATTCGTTGCGGCCGAAGGGCAAGGTCGAGGAAGTGGCCCAGCGGCGAAGGGACAGGAGAGCAGCGCCGCTCGAGACCGCCAAGGTTGCAGTGGAAATGCCAGAGTCACCTGGAGCCCCTTGGAGACGTGCGTGTCCTTCTTGACACTCCATTCTTGATGGCGTCTGGCGGTGATCAGCTCGGGCGAGCCTTGCCGGGGAAGGCCGTGGGGCCTCCCGGTGATCTTGCCATGTACCTCAAGGGCGATCCGGCTGGCGGATTTCGAGCCGCCGCCAGGAGCGCGTGCGAGGGGCGGTGGTGTTGCTGGAGTCGATGGCGTGGGAGAGGTTGTGGGCCAACAGCAAGAGGCCGGACTGCGGAGGTCCGGCCTCTCGTGGTGAGTGCTAGGGCTGGCTAGTGCGCGGCAGGCACCTCGATCACAGGGCACACGAAGTAGGCCACGACACCCAGATCGGTGGCGCCGGAGGGGCCAGCGTCGGCCAGAGCGGCCTCGATCTCCTCAGCACTGTCAAGGGTGCCGCTTGCGTTCATGTCGTAGGCGGCGAGAGTATCCGCGTAGCTGGTGTTGAAGGAGACAGCGTGGACTTTCCAGCGGCCGCCGTTGAAGTCACGGTCACCAGGGGCGGCCTCCGCCACGTTGGGCTGCGCACCGCCCAGGTCGTAGATGATGTCGAAGGAGTGGTCGGGGGCACCGGTACCGGACAGGTCGGTGGGAGTAACCACGGTGCGGTAGAGATGGCCGTCCACGAGGAAGGCCGGGCCGGTGACGCCGCCCGCGCCGTTGCCGTTGGCTGAAGCGCCGGCGGTTGAGAGGAGCAGCGCCAGGGCCAACGCCGCCGTCACGCCGGCCAGCATCACTGCTAGAATCGGGAAGCGCGCTATGGTAGAAGTGCTGGTCATTTCGTTTTCCTCCAATCCTTGATTCGTCTTTTTCGCGAACCGCGGCAGCAGGCGGCCTGGGCGCATGTGGCCCAATTTCCTCCCTTCCCGCCGCATCGGATTTGCCACCGGAAGGCCCGCGATCGATGAGGTTGACTCCAATCTAGACGGGAAACCTTACGAGGCCCTTACGGCGATGACAAATCGCTTACGATCTGCCGAAAATGGGAGATCGCCCGGCGTTGACAGCGGAGGCGCGAGAACAGAGGCTAGGAGTGATCGGAGCAGGGAAGCCGGACCGTGAACACAGAGCCGCGTCCCGGCTCCGAACTCACCTCGACAAGGCCACCGTGGGCCTCGACGGTAGCGCGGACGATGGCGAGGCCGAGCCCGGCACCGTCGGCATCCGTGGGCCCGCGCCGCCGGGACTTGTCCGCACGGAAGAAGCGATCCCAAATGTGCGGGAGGTCAGCCTTCTCGATTCCCTCTCCGGTGTCGCTAACTCGCAGACCGAGCCAACCGTCATCGGGGAAAACCTTCACCTCGATGCGGCCGCCAGTAGGCGTGTGCTCCAGGGCGTTGCGGACCAGATTGGAGATGACCCGTTCGATGCGCTCACCGTCCGCGAAAATTTCCGGCAGCTCCCCCTCTAGGCTCAGGGTCAGAACAACATCATTGAGCCGGGCCTGCGCTTGCATCGCCTCGACGACGTCGGCTGCGATCTCGTGGAGGGCAACAGGGTGTCGATCCAGGTCTGCAGCTTGGGCATCCATCTGGGCAAGTTCGAAGAGGTCATCCACCATGTGGCTCAGCCGCTCAATCTCGCGGCGAATGGCGTCATAGTAGCGTCCGATCTCCGCTGGATCCTCAACTACTTGGTCGTCAAGAGCCTCAACCATGGCGCGTATGCTCGCCAGCGGCGTACGCAAATCGTGAGATACTGTTGCTGTCAACTCTTGACGCTGCCGGTCAAGCGCAGTCCGCGCCTCTTCCGCCGCTTGCAGTCTCTGGGCGAGAACGTCTACGTCAGTTGCGAGCTGAGCTACTTCGTCGCCGCCGGATAGGGCGACCCTGGCACCGAACCTACCTTCCGCTAACGCTCGGATTCCAGCGGCGACAATGCCCATTCGGCCGACTACAGTCGACGCCACCCACATGCTGAAGAACAGCGTTACGACAGCGCTGAAAACGAGAAGCGCCGCCAGCAGTCTGAGGTCGTGCGATGTGGAAACGAACATGAGTTGGGCGACGATGAAGACGTTTACCAGAGCCACGCCGCCCCCAATGACAGAGCTCAGGAAGGCCTTCGTCTGTATGGTGAGACCGACGGCGCGGTCGGCGACGCGCAGGGCTAGCCAGCCGAACCCCAGAGTTGCCCCTCCTGAGAGCGCGAGATAAGCAGCGAGGTCGCGCAGTTCGCCTGCGGGAGGGGTCATCAGTAGTTCCGTCAGAATGACGCCAACTCCGATGGCGAGCGCTAGCGCTAGAACGGTGCCGAGCCACGGCTGGCCTAGCGGTCGTAGCGGTCTGGCGGCTTTCTGGCTATGGTTCAAACTTGTACCCCACTCCCCACACAGTCTTTAGGTGTCGCGGCCGCGAAGGATCGGTTTCCACCTTGGAGCGAAGACGGCGCATGCTTACGGTTACTGTGCTTGCATCGCCGGGAAACTCGAAGTCCCACACGGCGTCCATAAGCTGTTCCCGGCTGAACACTTGCTGGGGATGACTAGCCAAGTGGAAGAGTAAATCAAATTCTCGTGCCGTCAGCTCAATCGGCCCGCGGTGATCTTCCACTCTCCGCGTGCGGCTGTTGATCCGCAAGTCGCCAAAGCGGAGGTAATCGCTGTTGGCCTGAACGGGCTGCTTGGCGCGTCGGAGCACGGCTTTCACCCTGGCGACGAGTTCGCGGGGACTGAATGGTTTGGTGACGTAGTCGTCGGCCCCAACGCCGAGGCCAACGAGCTTGTCGGTCTCCTCCCCGCGGGCGGTGAGCATGATAATCGGGATCTGGGAGCGAGCCCGGACGCGTCGGCACACCTCTAGACCGTCAACCCCGGGCAGCATGATGTCCAGCACGATGAGGTCTGGCTGGATACGGTCGAACTCCTCGGTCGCCTTTTGCCCGTCGTGGACGACGGCCACGATGAAACCGTCGCGGCGCAGGTAGCGCTCCACGACCTCAGCCACCATCGGCTCGTCCTCTACGACGAGCACCCGTTCTTCACTCATTGGCTCCGGCAATGCCCATCTAACAATTGTACGTTGGACGGTTCAACCTCGGGATGCAGTGCCTGATCTCAAGTGTACGCGGCAATTGTTGCTGTTCCATTACAGGGATTACGGTTCTGGCAAGCGTGATTGTACGCTTGAGGCTCTCACTGGGGCAGGCGGCAGTCGGGCAGATCTGTACGCGCAAGTCAACTCTCCTCTCACCTTTCGGTAGCGCGAGGCAGGGCCAGCCGGCTGGCACTGTCGTCAGGGCTGTGTGCCGGCGATCCCCAGTTCGGCCGCCACGGGCTTGAGGGCCTCGATGACGAAGGCGATGTGCTCGTTGACGTCCACGCCTAGCTGCTCCGCGCCCTTGACGACGTCCTCACGGTTGACGGCGCGGGCGAAGCTCTTGTCCTTCATCTTCTTGCGCACGGACTTCGCGGTCACCTCGTGGATGCTCTTGCTAGGGCGGACGAGGGCGACGGCGATGATGAGGCCGGTGAGCTCATCGACGGCGTAGATGGCCCGGTGTAGAGGCGTCTTCCTCTCCAATCCCAGGTGGTCGGCATGGGACAGGACAGCGTAGACGATCTCTTCCGGCCAGCCGCGCTCGCGCAGGATCTCGCCGCCCTTCTGGGGGTGCTTATCCAGGGTGGGGTGGGCTTCGTAATCGAAGTCGTGGAGGAGGCCAACGACCGCCCACTGCTCCTCGTCGCCGCCTAGCTTGCGGGCATAGGCACGCATCGCCGCCTCCACAGCCAGGGCGTGCTTGCGCAGGGGCTCCGTCTTGGTGTACTCGCAGAGGAGGTCCCAGGCGGCCTGACGGTCGTAGCGATCCCTCACTCCTCGCCCTCCTCCCCTTCCGGGGTTTCATCGGCTTGCGGGCTCTCCTCCACCTCCTTGACGGCACCCGAGTAAACGAAGGTTCCGTCCTCCAGTTGGTACCAGGTGTCCTGGCCTTCCGTCACCTCCTCGCCGCTGATGCGGCCGGTGACGGTGGCCGTTTCGCCCGGGACGAGGGTGCCGGCGACGGTGTCCTGGCCGCCC
>CAYFYG010000288.1:0-14477 GCA_964347225.1 uncultured Dehalococcoidia bacterium
TCCGCTGCCCAGCCCTGCTCGTCGCCCGTCTCCTCGGCTGGCGGCACGAACGCTGCCAACTGAACAGCAATCGTCGCCAGGTCCGTCAGATTGTCCAGCACGTTGATGCGGCCCTGCACTTGCTCGATCTCCAGTCGCACCTGATCGATCCTGTCTTGAACCGTCAGGATGTCGGGAATCGTCTCCGCCCTTGTGAGCAGTTCCAGTAGCTGTGCTTCCGTTGCCTCCTGATTCCGCAGCCGCGCCTGCAGGTCCGTGTACTCCTCCGTGACCTCCGAGGCCTCACTGCTCTCAGACACCACTTCCTCAGCCACACCTCGGAGTTGGCTCATGACGCTCCGGTAGGCCTCCGCCGGTACCCGGATCGTCACCGTCGCCGTTTCCGTTCGCCTCGGCGTCTCACCATCCCCTCCATCGGAGTCGGAAGGCGCGTCGATGAACACGTTCGACGCGGAGACAAAGCCGCCTGCGGCCACGGCAACGTCCTCCACTTCCGCCACGGCTGCGCTTACGTTCTCGACGTCCAGCTCGAGCCTCGCCGTCCGAATAATCTTCCGGTCCACCAACTGCGGCAAAGGGAGGCCGGCGCTCTCTCCGGCTCCGCCAACCAGTGCGTCCGACTCTGCCATCTCCCCTTCGCCGATAGACCTGACCACATCCATATCGGTTTCCGCCGCTCCAGCGTCGCCGGGCGCGGATGGGGCTTGAACCCCCACATCATCCACGAATTCCTCACCGGCGCAGCCCACTATGAATGCAGCCATCGTGATCGCCACCACTGCCGCCACCCGCCCCCCGCTGATGACGCCTCCTCTACGCATGGTTCTCACCTCCTTGAGCACGATCTGCTTACTAGAACGGAAGTCGCGACCGCGAGGTTGCCTAGTTCCTGATAGAGAATGGAGAGCCGGACGCCAGCTTCTTCGACGTTGACGTGCCTGATCTTGACAAGCGCGTGGGGCATGCTAGAATCGTTATTAAGAACGACTGACTCTAGACGATACCATTTGAAAGATGCGCCTTGACGATCTCCTGAGTAGCCTCAAGAGTACCGGGCATCGCGTCACCCCCCAAAGGCTGGCCATCTTGAGGATCCTGGCGGAGAGCAGGGAACACCCAAGCGTGGACCGCATCTACCGCCAGCTGCGAAAGAACTTCCCTACCACCAGCCCGGCCACCGTCTACAATACGCTCGAATGTCTAAAGGAGAT
The DNA here is from genome assembly GCA_964347225.1 of uncultured Dehalococcoidia bacterium. GTDB lineage: Bacteria > Chloroflexota > Dehalococcoidia > SM23-28-2 > RBG-16-64-32 > DAOUMF01. Next base: position 1,212 of record CAYFYG010000288.1, read on the forward strand.
AGGGGAAGTCCTGGAGCTTCCCTTCGGCAGCGGCAGCCGATATGATGGTCGCAACCCCGATCCTCATCCACACCTCGTGTGCACCATGTGCGGCACAATCGAGGACCTGGACATCGACCTGAGGCCAGCCGCAGAAGAGGCGGCCACCAGCAGAGGCTATGCCAATGTCCATCATCGCCTGGAGTTGTACGGCGTCTGTCCTTCCTGTCAAGAAAGATGAGCCGCGGAAATAGCGGCCAGTAACAGTGGACAGTAAGAGGAAAAGCTGAAGGAGGTAGGAGAGCAATGGCAGACAAGGGGCTGAAGGGTACGAAGAGTTTCGAGAACCTCAAGGAGGCGTTCGCCGGCGAGGCGCAGGCCAACCGCCGTTATCTCTACTTCGCGCGCCAGGCAGACATCGAGGGATACCCCGACATCGGCGGCCTCTTTCGGGACACGGGCGAGGCGGAGACGGGCCACGCCTTCGGGCACATGGATTTCCTGAAGGAGGTCGGCGACCCCGTAACGGGCGTGGCGATCGGCACGACGGAGGAGAACCTGCGCTCGGGTATCGAGGGCGAAACCTACGAGTACACGCAGATGTACCCTGGCTTCGCCAAGACGGCGCGCGAGGAGGGCTTCGAAGAGCTCGCCGAGTGGTTCGAGACCCTGGCCAAGGCCGAGCGATCACACGCCGGCCGCTTCACGAAGGGTCTGGAATCGATCGCGGGCAAGGAGCCGGCAGACGCGATCTAGGCGTCTGCGAGGCAGGACCCCGCTGCGTCTCAGCGGGGCTGTCATCTGCTGAAGGGGCCGGCCCAGTGGCCGACAACTTCCAGAGGATTAGTCGACGTCCGAGCACGAAGGGAGGCCCGCCGTGATCGTGGACCCCGTATCTGAGAGCTACTGGGATGAGAGCGGATATGAGGCCGAGGCCCGCCGGGTGTTCGAGATCTGCCACGGATGTCGCCTCTGCGTCACCATCTGCCCCGCGTTCCCGGCCCTCATGGATATCACGGATGGCGTGGACGGTGAGGTGGAGAAGGTCAGCGCCGCTGACTGGGGCAACGTGGTGGACCTGTGCTACCAGTGCAAGCTGTGCTACGTCCGCTGTCCGTACACGCCTCCCCATGAGTGGGAGGTGGACTTCCCTTCGCTGATGATGCGGGCCAAGGCGCTCAGGGTGCGGCGTCACGGCATGAAGTTCCAGGACCGTATCCTGGGCAACACCGATCTGCTGGGACGCGTGGGTGGCCTGACCGCCCCCATGTCGAACTGGGGCAACAGCCTACCCCCCACCAGATTCCTGCTGGAGCGGACGCTGGGGATCCATCGGCGACGGGTTCTGCCGCGGTTCCACCGCCAGAGCTTCGCCGCCTGGTTCCGCAGCCGCAAGGAGCCGTCGGCCCCCGCGAGGGAGAGCGAAGGGCGGAAAGTGGCCCTCTTCTACACCTGCTACGTGAACTATAACGACCCCCAGGTGGGGAAGGCCTGTGTGGAGGTGCTGGAGCACAACGGCATTGCCGTCTCCTGCCCGGAGCAGAAGTGCTGTGGCATGCCTTTCCTTGACGGGGGTGACGTGCCCGCGGCAACCGAGAAGGCTCGATTCAACCTGCGCTCACTGCTACCAGCCGTCGAAGAGGGCTACGACATCGTCGTCCCCGGACCGACGTGCAGCTACATGCTCAAGCAGGAGTACCCGCACCTCGTCGGTGCGGAGGCTGAACCGGTGGCCTCTCGCACGTACGACATCTGTGAGTATCTGATGGGCTTGCACGACGAGGGGGCGCTCAGCACCGAGTTCGCCAACGATGCCGGCAAGATCGTCTACCACCTGCCGTGCCATCTAAAGGCCCAGAACATCGGCTATAAGTCGCGGGACCTCATGAAGCTCATACCGGGGTCGTCGGTCCAGGTGGTGGACCGCTGTTCCGCCCATGACGGCAGTTGGGCTGTCAAGAAAGAGTACTTCGATCTGTCCCTCAAGGTGGGGCGCCGTCTCTTCCAGGAGGTACAGGACGCTCAACCAGCCGTGGCTACCACGGACTGTCCCCTCGCCCAGGCCCAGATCGAGCAAGCGACCGGCGCGCGGCCGGTGCACCCCATACAGGTGCTCCAGGCCGCTTACTCGCCGATGGAGAGGGAGTGAGGGATGCGGAAGATCAGCCTGGCCGACGTCAAGCCCCTGCCGGAGTACGAAGCGATGCGGGACGCCCTGCGCCGACACGTCATCGACGTGAAGAAGCGACGACGACTTCCCGTGGGCGATAGCGTCAGCCTGGTCTTCGAGAACCGCGAGACCATCCTCTACCAGATTCAGGAGATGGTGCGAGCGGAGCACATCACGAGCCCCGAGGGCATCCAGGACGAGATCGATGTCTACAACCACTCCATTCCTGAGGAGGGGGAGCTCAGCGCCACGATGCTGATCGAGCTGACCGATCGTGATGACATACGCGCGGAGATGGACCGTCTCGTTGGCATCAATGAGCACGTCCAGCTGCGCATCGGTTCGGAGCATAGGGTTGGCGGCGTCTTCGAGCCAGGTTGGAGCCGCGAGGACCGGGTCGCCGCCGTCCAGTACGTCAAGTTCCCTTTGACCCCAGCACAGCGCGAGGCCTTCAGGAGCGGCCGCGAGCCGATCTTGGTCGAACTGGACCACCCCAACTATCGGGCGACGGCCCAGCTAGACCAGGCAGTACGCGAGACCCTAGCTGCCGATCTAGGCTAGCGGGCACAGCGGCCAGCGGATCTCCTGCCGAGAAGGGGTCAGGGGACGGTTCGCCCACGATGGCGGGAAGGCGTGGCCGTATCACTTGGGGCAGAGCGCGACCCTCCACACCCTTGCCAGTCATCAACGCGTGAGGGGATAATCGGCGTCAAGACGTAGGGGGCGTCGGACTGCCCCTTGATGGCGAGTCGGGGACACGAGGGAAGAGAAAGGTGGGAAGCCATGCAGCCAAATCCAGCCCAACAGTTGCTGGCCCGCGGCTACGATTGATCGGAGGCCGTCTTACTGGCCGTGAGCCAGGAGTCAGGGATAGAAAACGAGGCGATACCCCGGATCGCCAGCGGCTTCGGGGGTGGTATCGGCGGCACTGGAGCCGTGTGCGGTGCCGTTGTGGGAGCCGTAATGGCCCTCGGTCTGAAGCACGGACGGGACGAGGCGTCGGAAGATCGCTTTGGCACATGGCGTCTGGCGCAGGAGTTTCGCCGCCGCTTCGAGGCCGAGATGGAGGACATCTGCTGCCACGAGCTGACGGGAATGGACCTGAGCACGGAGGAGGGCCGCAAGCAGTTCTGGAGTTCGGACGTGCCCCTGACGGTTTGCCTGCCGCTGGCCGGCACAGCCTACCGGCTGGCGCTGGAGTTGCTGAACGAGTCCTCTTGACGGGCGGCTGGCAGGCCATGAGGCGCTGGCTGCCGTAGGGCGCGATTGTGCGCCTGGGGTGGGCGGATGTCAACGGCCCTGTGGCGCACCCCGCGTCTCGAACCGCCCGGCCCCCTGCCCCAGCCACCAGCGTTCGCTTGTACCCTTCAGCTTCCGGTCGTTCGGGCCAGCTTCGGCCAGTGCCCGGTGACAGGCGGGCATGGCTCCAAGTGTGTTCGCGCGGATCGAGGATCCGCAAGGAGAAGGCGACACTATCCGTTGTTAGTGCCAGGTGACAAGAAAGCAGACTAGTGTCGCATGGGACCTGGAAGAGTCAAATTCGGTATATACAGCCCTCCATACGTACAGACGCACAGACCTACAGCCTGTAACAACGACACGGGCCATACGTCAAGTACTACAGACGTATGGCTCGTGTCATGGCAGTCGCAAACCAGAAAGGTGGCACTGGAAAGACCACATCCACCTTGAACATTGGCATTGCCTTGGCGGAAAGAGGCAAGACTGTCACTCTCATTGACCTGGACCCTCAGGCGAGCCTCACTTGCGCCTTAGGCGCCGATCCGGAAGGACTGCAGCGGACAATCTACGACGTATTGATATCCCCGGAAGTTCGTCTGCGAGACGCTCTTCTGCGGGCCAGGCAGAATTTGTCCCTGGCCCCCGCAAACATCGATCTGGCGGGAGTAGAGTTTGAGTTGCCCGCCAACCCAAATTGGCAGCGGCTGTTGAAGGGGAAACTCACACCTGCGAATGGCGACTTCGTCCTGATCGACTGCCCTACATCCTTAGGCGTTCTTACTGTCAACGCTCTCGTCGCCGCTCAAGAGGTTCTCATACCCGCCGAGTGCAGTTTCCTCGTGTTTAGGGGACTCAAGGGGCTCCTCAAGACGATTGGTGCGATTCAACAGGCCTTCAACCCCGGACTCGCGGCGGTCGGAATCTTGCCGGTGAAACTGGTGCGGACTAGGCATGCCAGAGAGGCCCTGGAAGGGATGCGACGGGTATACGGGTCTTTGGTGTCGGAGGTCATCATACCGCAAAGGGTGAAGGTTGCAGACGCTCTGGTTGGCGGACAGGCCGTCGTCGAGTTTGCACCCTCAAGCGATATAGCGGAGGCATACAGGCAGATAGCCAGGGAAATTGACCATGGGTAAAAGGATCTCCGTTACCGAACGCCTCGTGGAAGATCGGCCGGTGGGTCGTGGCTTTCAGGCGGTCATCGGCGGCGCGCCTGAAGGGAAGAACACCAGACATACAGAAGACCAGTCTGCTGGCCCCCAGCCGAACAAGCTGGTCAAGGCGACCTTCCTCCTTGACCCCGAGAGCCTGGACACCCTGGATCGTATGTGGCTCCGCCAGCGAAAAACAGAGGGCCTCAGCAAGAGCGCACTTGTCCGCCAGGCTATCCGTCTGCTGAACAAGGGATAAGGAAGACAACACTGCCAGCCGTGCGCACTGTGCGCCCAGGCTGTGCGGGTGTCAACGGGGGCGGGCCACAGCTGTGCCGCGCCCCAACAAGTGCTCTGTCCCCGTCAAGGGGGGACACTGTGTCCGGTTATGGCGTCTCTTTGGATTCGCTGGTGGGCGGTACTGGATTTGAACCAGTGACCTCTTGCGTGTGAAGCAAGCGCTCTCCCGCTGAGCTAACCGCCCGTCAGCAATGCGATTTTAGTGCGACCTCTCGGAAGGCGTCAAGGCGACCTCCGCCCCTTCAGACCTCCGCAGACGCTCTCCAACTGCGCCCTTCGCTGACCGCCACCCCGCTCCCCAGCGGGCGCGGGCCGACCAGAAGAATGAGAAGGGCCGCAAGACAGTCAACGCTGATAAACACCAGGAAAGCAAGGGTGTAGTTGCCCAGCAAGTCATGCATGAAGCCGGCGAAGACGGGGCCCGCGGCCGCAAACATACTACTGAACGCCGTCATCGCTCCCATTATCGTGGCCACGGAGGCGAGGCCGAAGTAGTAGACCACGACCAGTGGCTGGAGGGCTACCACTGCACCCATAGAGTAGCCAAAGATGAGCACGAACGCCGCTATGCCGATCGCGCTATCCGTGGAAATGAGGATTGTTAGCCCCGCAGCCTCCATCAGGAACACGCCGGTCAGTACCTGATGCGGTGGCAGTCGGTCAGCCAGATGGCCGGAGCCGATCTTGCCCAAGATGCCCATTCCTGCAACCAGGCCCAGGATCAGGCCGGCGACCTCCGGGGCCACGCCTCGATCCTCCATGTAAGGCGAGGTGTGGAGGAGCACTGCGCCCAGGCTGGCGAAGCCCAGACCTATCGCCGCCGTGCTCAGGATGAACGCCCTGGTCCGGATCGCCTCGCTGATCGCCCAGGGCTGGCCCAGCGGACCGGGCTTCCGATCCGAGTCAGGTCTAGACGCACCCGAGGCAGAGGCCGAACTCGCGCCGTCGGGCAGAAGTCCGCGGTCAGCGGGATGCTGTCGCACAATGAGCAGGATCAGCGGCAGGGCGACGGCTATGATAGTCATCCCCATGATGGCAAAGGTCGACCGCCATCCCAGCAAAGAGATCAACACCTTGCACCAGGGCGCCATCACCAGCCCTCCAAAGCCGATCCCGGTCATTGTGATACCCATGGCGAGGCCGCGCCGCCGCTCGAACCAGTTGGCGACCACCTGAGAGACCGGGACCTGCATGATGCCGGCGCGCCCGACGGCCATCATCGCGAACATGGCGTACAGGTAGACGAGCGACCACGTGGCCCCCAATAAGGCAAAGCAGACCCCCATGCCCGTGGCGCCAGCGGCGAGAATCTGCCTTGCCCCCAACCGTCCGACCGCGAGACCCACGACCGGAGCCATGACGCCACTCACTATGGTCGCCGTGGCGATGCCTATCGAGACCTGTCCTCGGCTCCACCCGAACTCATCCTCGAGGGGGACTACGAAGACGCCCAGGGAGTAGAAACCGAGGCCAGCGCTGAGAAATAGGATGGTGGCAAGGGACGCCACCACCGACCATCCATAGAAGACCTTGGACACCGGGGGAGGGTGGTTCACAACAGCCGGTATTCAGACACACTCCGGCCCGCCCGCAGGCGCCTGTAGGGCGCCATGCCCGATGATAGACCCGATATGCCGGGGGCCGCAATGGCAGCCCCAAATGGGAGGGTCAGTAGTCGTACCCTTCGCCCTCGGCGGCGGGAGCGCCGGTCTTCTCACTGAACACGATGTAGAGCAACGCCAGCGACGGGATGAGGATCACGGAGCCGGCTAGCAGGATGATGAGAAACGGCTCGAGCGTAGCGTCAGCGGCCGCTAGGTCCGAGATGCGCTGGTCGGGCGGGATCAGGTACGGGTGCTGGGCCGCGCCCCAACCGCCGATGATCAGGCCAACGGTGGCCGCCGCCACCGCTGGGACGAGCAAGTACCAGCGCTGCCACAGCACCACGAGGGCGATCGCCCACACGGCGGCCGCCGCGCTCATGACAGCCAGGGCCGAGGGCTTTCCCAGTTCGTCCCAGAACGGCTCCGCGTCCCAGTAAGCGATGGGAAGGGCAACGACGAGAAGAACCGCCAACAGGAGACCGGCGAGGAGGGCGCGCGCCCGGAAGTCCTCCTGCATGTCGCCGTCCGTGCGCACGGTCATGTAGCAGGCAGCGAGGAAGCCACATATGGCCACGGCGATAAGGCCGCAGAGGATGGCAAACGGCTGGAGCCACGGCTCCCAGACTCCCGATGTGACCTCTCCGTTCTCGATGGCGATGTGGCCGCCGGCGACGGCGCCCAGGGTCATGCCCATCACCAGGGGAGTGCCAACACTGGTTACCGAGAACACGGCGGTCATCCCCGGAAGCGCGGTTTCGGTGCCGTGCCCGAAGTGTTCAAAGGCGAACGCCGCTCCCCTGAACACGACGCCAATCACGGCGATGACGATAGGCACGAGGAGCGCCGTGGAGAGATCGGCAAAGGCGGGCGGGAACGCCACAAACACGGCTACGACGACGAGTATCAACCATACGTGGTTCGTCTCCCATAGCGGGCCCATGGCACGCGAGATCGCTTGGCGCTGCTGTGCCGCCCGCGGTCCAGCGGCAAGGCCCGTCCAGATACCGCCGCCGAAGTCGGCGGCTCCGAACATCGCGTAGGCGATGATCGCCACCAGGACGACGGCAGCGGCCAGATCCTCAAGCGGCATCCGGTGCCTCCGTCGGCGGTGCCAGCTCCAGCGGCCGCCGTCGCTCTCGGAGGAGTAGGAGCGCTAGGGCGGCAGTGAGGGCGATGTAGACGAGGATGAAGGCCAGGAGAACGAAACCGATGCCCTCTCGCATCGTTGCCCCCTCACTGGTGCGCATGACCTGATAGATGATCCAAGGCTGGCGGCCGAACTCGGTCACGAACCAACCGACGTTGACGGCGACGAACCCCAAAGGGAGGGTGGCTGCGATGGCCAGGAGTTGAAGACGTCCCGGATCGATCCGCTTCCGCCACCAGGCGAGCCCGAAGAACCAGGCGACGACGAACAGCATGAAGAAGCCGATGGCAATCATGACCTGGAACGAATAGTGGACAAGGCGGACGTCAGGGATCTCATCCTGCGGGAAGCTGTTCAGCCCACGTATCTCGGCGTCGAAGTCCTCGAAGGCTAGGAAACTACCCAGGTTGGGGATCTCGATGGCGAAGCGCGTCGTCTTGTCCCCCCTGTCGGGGAAGCCACCGATGCGCAGGGGCGCGCCCTCCTCCGTCTCGAACTGGCCCTCCATCGCCGCGAACTTCTCCGGCTCGTTGTGCGCCACGAAGCGAGTGCTAAGGTGACCCGTGACGACCTGGAGCGGGGCGAAGACGGCGGCCACGACCAGCCCCAGCAGCAACGCCTTCTTGACGTACTCCGAGCGGTCACCGCGGAGCATGGCGATGGCGAATACGCCGGCGACTGCAAACCCGGTGGCGGCATAGGACGCTAGCGCTCCGTGTGAAACCTCGTAAGGTACAGCTGCGTTGAACATCGCGTCGATGGGGTCGATGTTGGTCACGACGCCGTTGATCACGTCGAACCCGTCGGGCTGGTTCATCCAGCTGTTGACGGTGATGATGACGAAGGCCGAGACCGCGGAACTCACCAGGATGGGAAAAGCGCAGAGCCAGTGCGCCACCGGGGAGAGCCGATCCCAGCCGTAGATGTACAGACCAAGAAAGATCGCCTCGATGAAGAAGGCGAATCCGTCGATGAGAAAGGGGAGGCCGATGATGCCGCCGGAGAAGTCCATCCATGTCGGCCACAACAGCCCGAGCTCGAATGCGACGATGGTCCCGGAGACGGCGCCGATCGCGAAGAGGAGGACAGCGACGCGGCCCCAACGCTTGGCCATCTGACGGTAGGTCTCGTCGCCGGTGCGCAGGAACATGCCTTCGGCTATCAGGAGCAAGAGGGGGATGCCGACGCCAATTGTGGCGAAGCAGATGTGAAACCCCAGCGACATCCCTATCAGGGCACGGGCTGAGGTGACGGTATCGAACACGAGCGGTATCAGGTTCGTGGAGCGTGCCGGGCCGTGGCCCACCCAAGGTCTCGGGGTTTCCGGGTAGCACAATGATGCGCAAACGCGGCGAGCTTGTCAACACAGCAAAGCGACAATGACCGTCAGACGCCTGAAGGTCGCGAATGCGGAATCTGTTGACATCAGCGGCGCGAGTGCTCCGGCGTTGCAGGCAACGGTCGCGGCGCGCCTGTAGAATAGGCATGTCGGGCAACGAGCGGTCGCCGAATGTAGTCCAAGCGGAGGCAGCCATGACGTACGACCTGTCGAAAGGCGAAGAGATGTTCGAGCGGGCGGAGCGTGTGATCCCGGGAGGCATCTACGGCCCATGCTCGCCACGGTTCGCCACATTCGGGGATTTCCCGCCGTTCTTCCGCAGCGCGCGGGGCTGCCGCATGACCGACGCCGACGGCAACGAGTACATCGATTTCATGTGCAGTTTCGGTCCCATCGTGCTCGGCTACAATCACCCGGCCGTGCAGCAGGCGGTGGTCGAGCAGGAGGAGCGGGGAAACCTGTTCGGTTTCGCGGCGGACCGCATGCTCGAACTGGCGGAGACGCTGGTGAGGCGTTTTCCGTTTGCCGACTGGGTGGTGTTCGCCAAGAACGGCTCAGACGTAACGACCCTGGCAACACGGATCGCGCGGGCGAACACTGGTCGCAGCAAGATCCTTGTGGCGGCGGGTGCGTACCACGGCTTCGATCCCTGGACCGTGCCCGGCGGCTTCGGCGTTCCGCCGGGCCACCGCAGCGAACTCGACCAGTTCCTCTGGAACGACGTCGAGAGCGTGCACGCCTGCTTCGAGCGCAACAAGGGACACGTCGCAGGCGTGATGATCTGCCCGATCAAGCACGATGCGATGCACGACATCGAATTCCCGTCGCAGGATTTCCTGGCGGCGATGCAGGAGCGCATCGCGGACGAGCACGCCCTGCTGATCATCGACGACGTGCGGTGCGGCTTCCGACTGAACCCCATGGGCGGGTCGCACGTGAACTTCGGTCTGACACCGGACCTGGTCTGCTTCGGCAAGGCGATCGGCAACGGCCAGCCGATCTCCGTGCTCGTCGGCCGCGAGGAGGTGCGCGATACGGCGAAGTCGACCTTCTTCGGCGCCACCCACTTCTTCGCTGGGGGGCCGATGGCGGCGACGCTGGCGACGCTGGCGGCGTACGACGCTGAGGGCGCGTACGAGCAGATCCAGAGCGCGGGGCTGATGCTCCGCGAGGGGATGACGAAGGCCGCGCAGAGAGCAGGCGTGGCCGTCCGCTACACGGGCCCTCCGGCCATGCCCAACCTGCTGTTCGAGGACGATCCCGCGCTGAAACGGGGGCGGAGGTTCTCGGGGCTGGCGGCGCGGCGCGGGGTGATCTTCCACCCGTGCCACAACTGGTTCATCTCGGCCGCCCACACGCCACCAGACATTGAGCAGGCCGTGGCCGTCGCCGAAGAGTGCTTCACTATCGTGGCAAAGGAGATCGCGTCGGGCGAACTGACGTAGCGGGCGCGTGAGGTCTGCTAGGAAGCGTCCTGGCCAGGGACGCCGTACATCTGCGCCGGGGCCAGGTGCTCTGGGAACCGCTGTCGCAGGAGGTCGCGCATCTCGTAGCACATTTGGCACTCGTCCACGTAGCCGTCGGCGTGGGGGAGATCATAGGCGCGGGCCAGGGCCGCGGGCCCACCCGAGAGGAGGGGGCCGCAGACGGGGTGACGCTCCGGCACGTAGGCCGTCAGAACCTCCGGCAGGGGAGTGTGGAAGAGGTTGCCCATAACCAGCCCCTGGCAGATGTGGACGTAGCCGAGCGGGTCAACGTGTACACGGATGGGGCTCACCAGCTCCTCATGGGGGCAGCTCACGAGCTCCTGCCACGGCCTTCGGGGAAGACCAGGAGCCAGCTGGCTGGCGGCCCGTCCCCGGAAGCGGACGGCACCACCCTTGATGGGTTCTCCCTTAGCGGACGAGGGGGAGTCGATGCTTGCGGCCGCATCGCGGATAGCGATGGTGCCCTTGCCGATGCCAACTTGATCGGCGGCAGCGGCAGCGTTGCCAGGGAGAGGCTCCTCGTCGGAGCCGTGATAGGCGTCTTCGCTCAGAGTCAGGCCGCCCAGACCAGCCTCCACCAGGGGCCGAAGCCAGAGCAGGGCGTCCTCAGGTGAGGTGGCCCAGTAGGCGTTGGTGACGGCGTCCGTCTTCCAGCCCCGCGCCGTGGCTTCGCGCACGCTTTCCAGAAGCGCTCCGTAGTAGAGGAAGGGTTCGCCACCCTCGAAGGAGATCGACTCGATCGATCCCAGCGCCTGTCCCTGGTCGAAGATGCTCCGCACTTGCGCCAGGGTCATTACGCCGGACTGTTGGGGACTCCCCCACACGAAGCAGTGGTCGCACTCGTGAGTGCAGCAATAGGTGAGGAGCAGGTGAAGCTCGCGGAGAGATGCCATAGCTGCAATGTCCAGCGGCACCCGCCGGTTCGGTGCGCGGCCCCATTCTACCACGGTCCAAGGAGTCCTGGGCGACCGCCCAGATGCAGCGGCAATGTCGCCCGTGGCCCCAAGGGATCGATGGCTAACCCATTAAGGACGGTTCGTTGATGCGGTGTCGCGCGGGGCAGAACCCCACCTGAGATGGTGCTCTGCCCGATTGACGCATGTGGAAGGGGGGACGTAACGTCTGGAGTACCACGACGCGGACGCTGAAGTGACGGAATTCCCGCCGATGGGCAGGGAGAAGGGAGAGTCAAGAATGGCCGGTAGCAGTAATGACAGGCCCTATCGCCAGCTCGCGAGTCTGTTCGCCTCGCACCCAATAGGCGCCCCCGAAACCGACACCTTCCTCGAGATCCTCAGGTTCTACTACGAGCCGGAGGAGGCCCATCTCGCGTCCCACATGACATGGGACCTCGAGCCGGAGGAGGAGATCGCTAAGCGGGCGGGCGTCAGCCTAGATGAGGCTACCGAGCACCTGACGGCGATGGCCTCCAAGTTCTTCATCCGCGGCATCAAGCGGCCCGACGGGGTGCGCGTCTTCCGTCTGCCCCTGATCTTGCCAGGCCTGTTCGAGATCCCATTCGCGGTGCGCCAGAAGTCTCCCGACCTGGATGAACTGGGTGACCTGTGGGAGAAGTACTACGCCGAGGCCTTTGGGCGTGGACTCCACACGGGGTTCCAACTCTCGCGGGCTTTGCCGGCCGTCGATGCCCCCAAGGAGCGGGTGGTGCCGTACGAAGACGCTGTCCAGATTGCCCAGAACGCGCCCCCCGCGGCAATCCTTCCTTGCCCCTGCCGACAGGCCGCCCGCAACTGCGACGACCCCCTCAACGTCTGCATCGTCTTCGGCCAGGAGTTCTACGGCGGGGACGTTCCCGGCCAGCCGGTCATGGACCCGGCCCACATGGTGAGCACACCCCGAATGCGGCCAGCGCCGGCCGACGAAGTGGTGGAAGTGCTCAAGCTGGCGGAGAAGGCGGGCTTGGTCCACACAACGATGAACTCTCAGGAGGATTTCTGGCTCATCTGCAACTGCTGCCGCCACGCATGTCACTTGCTGCGAGGGATGACGATGCTGGATATCCCTCACGCGGTGGCGCCGTCCAGCTACTGGGCGGTGGTGGACGACGATCTCTGCAACGGTTGTCAGGCCTGCGTGGAGCGCTGCCAGGTCAGCGCCATCAGCATGAACGATGCCGAGATCGCGGAGATCGACTACGAGCGCTGTCTGGGGTGCGGGATCTGCGTGTCCATATGCGCACCGGAGGCGCTGCGACTGGACAAGCGAGACGAAAGCATCTTCATGCCCGCCACCAACGCAGAGGAGCTGCTGGTGATGCGGAGCGAATCCGTCGGCAGGCCGTATCCGGTCCACCATCATCTGCCCGTATAGGACTTCACCGCGATCGCGGCGCCAGGGGCTCGCGCGGGCTCCGGGAGAGCCGTGGCTCCGCACGGGTCAAAGGCCGAACAGGCGGTGCGGGACGGCGCCCGTTCTCGGGCCTAGCGCCGCCGACATCATCACCTATAATGGGCAACGGCCGTTGCGCTGCCTGGCATAGGAGAGCCCCCATGCTGAGGCAACGCTTTCCTAGTCGAGAGCCCCGAGAACTGTAAGGTTTCCTGAGTCAGGGAGGGAGAAGATGACGATCAAATCGGTTGGCGTTGCGGGATGCGGGATCATGGGGGGCGGCATCGCCCAGGTATGCGCGTCCCATGCCTACGATGTGAGCGTCCTGGAGGTGAACCAGGAGCTCCTCGACAAGGGCCTCGGCGGGATTAGGCGTAGGCTGGGCCGTGACGTGGAGCGGGGGCGCCTCTCCCAGGAGGACTGCGACGGCACCCTGGGTCGTCTCAAGGGCACAACGGACATACAAGACCTCTCGGCCTGCGACCTGGTCATCGAGGC
>CAYFYG010000289.1:0-2746 GCA_964347225.1 uncultured Dehalococcoidia bacterium
ATCGCGTCCTGGTAGCTCAGCTTGGCAGCCGTCTCGCTGTCCGAGCAGTACTCGGGTTCCGCCACTGACTGCCGTACGATACTGCTCGCCCAGAATGTGCTTTCTTCCTTGAGTTCGCCCGTCACGACGACCTCGTCGCCGTTCTCGATTCCCTCGACACTGACCGCGGGCCATTCCGTCCCGTCATCCTCCACCATCAGGCCGTACCATACGTGGGCCGTCTTGCCATCGGAAGTCAGCTCAAAGCAAGGGCAGCGGAGCTCACCAAGGAGGCTCACCTCTCCGTGTATCCTCACTTCGCTGTCGTACGCGGGGTCTGCCAGCAGATTGGACACGCTCTGAGGGGCCATCGGCAGCGCGGCTGGCTCGGCCAGCTCGGCCGAGGATTCCCCGCAGGCGCTCAGGACGAGGGCGCTGAGAATCAGCGCGAACCCCAGGGCCGCCAGTTTGCTCTTCATCTCTTGTCTCCCGTTCGCTGTCTCGGTGTCATTTGAATCGGCTGTGCCGTGAAGTAGCCGCCATGTTGTAGACGGAACGAGGGCCGAAAAGGTTCCGCTTCTTTGACGGCTGCCCCCTTCGGCGCTATGCTTGCCGCGTCAGGAGGGGTAGTGCCGCCATGAAGCCGCGCATCCGGTACGCCCGCACCGCCGACGGCCGTCCACGGCTCAAGACATCCACGGCTCCCGCGTTCGAGCCGGCGGCGGAAGGAGGTTGCAGTGGAGTTTCGAGACAGCCCTGAAGAAGCCTCTTTCCGAGAGGAGATACGGGAATTCCTCAAGCGGGAGCTGCCCGACCGTTTTCGGGGGATGGGCGGCGGCGAGGGCCCGGGCGCCATGTTCGAGGCGATGCGGGAGTGGCGGGAGAAACTGGCCAAGAAGGGATGGATCGCGCCCGCGTGGCCCAAAGAATACGGCGGCGCCGGCATGACCGTCATGCAGCAGTTCATCCTCCACGAGGAGTTCGCCGAGGCGCGAGCGCCCGACGTGGGCGGGTTCGGGGTGTCGATGGTCGGGCCCACGCTCATCGTCGCCGGGACGGAGGAGCAGAAGAAGGAGCACCTCGGCCGCATCCTCTCCGGAGAGGTCATGTGGTGCCAGGGCTTCAGCGAGCCGGAGGCGGGGTCGGACCTGGCTTCGCTGAGGACGCGCGCCGTGCGCGACGGCGACGACTACGTGATCAACGGCCAGAAGATCTGGACCAGCCTTGCCCAGTACGCCCACTGGATGTTCATGCTCGCCCGCACCAACCCCGATGCGCCGAAGCACAAGGGGATCAGCTACTTCCTCATCGACATGAGTTCACCGGGGATCGACGTTCGACCCCTCGTGGACCTGTCCAACCGCAAGATGTTCAACGAGGTTTACTTCGACAACGTGCGGGTGCCGGCGCGAAACCTCGTGGGGGAGGAGGACCGCGGCTGGTACATCGGCACGACGACCCTGGACTTCGAGCGCTCCAGCGTGGGAGCGGCGGTACAGAACCGGCACGCGGTGGAGGAGATCGTCAAGTTCGCGCGGGAGCACGCGGGGCAGGGCGACTGCATGCTGACCCGCAACCCGGCGCTGCGGTGGGAGCTGGCCGACCGCATGGTGGAGGCGAACGTGGCCAAGCTGATGTCGCACCGGGTGGTCACGATGCAGGCGCGAGGGCTCATCCCCAACTATGAGGCGTCGATGACCAAGCTCTACGCGTCGGAGCTGACCCAGCGCACGGGGGAGACGGCGATGAAGATCCTCGGCCTGTACGGGGGCATCTACGGCACCGACCTGGCGCCCCGGCGCGGCCGCTGGGGGCGCGGGTACCTGCAGGCGCTGGGGGCGACGATCGCCGCCGGCACGTCCGAGATCCAGCGCAACATCATCGCCAACCGAGGGCTGGGCCTGCCTCGCGAATAGGCCGGTTTGGGGAAACCGATGGAGCCGCGCATCCAGTACGCCAGGGCCAAGGACGGGGTGAGTATCGCCTACTGGACGCTGGGGGAGGGGATGCCATATGTGCAGATGCCGATGCTGCTCAGCCATATCCAGATGGAGTGGCAGTGGTCGGGGTGGCGCAGTTGGTATGAGCGGCTGGCGCAGAAGAGGAAGTTGGTCCGGTACGACGGTAGAGGCACCGGGTTGTCAGACCGCGACGTGTCCGACTACTCGGCAAGTGCCCGGCTTCTTGATCTGGAGGCTGTCGTGGATCGGCTGAACTTCCCAGAATTCGTCCTGCATGGGTCCGCAGGCGCCGGTCCAGTGGCGATCGCGTACGCGGCCCACCATCCCGAGCGCGTTACGCACCTTGTGTTGCAGGACACGTGGGCGCGAGGCTCCGACTACTTTCTGGCGCCGCAAGTCCAGGCGCAGTACGCGCTCATAGACAAGGACTGGGACCTCTACGCCGAGTCGATGGGTCGTTTCTTCACGGATTGGGATTCTGGCGACCTGGGCGGACGATACGCTGCGTTCATCCGGGAGTCCGCCACGCCTGGGGCCCTCAGGGCAGCTATTGAAGCGGCAAGCGAGTTTGACGCTACGGCCTTGCTCCCTCAGGTTAGGTCACCGACGCTGGTCGTTCATCGTCGACAGGTGCCCTATCCCTCGATTGACGCCGCCAAGACCCTTGCCTCGCTCATACCCGACGCGCGCCTGGCGCTCGTGGAAGGCACGTGGTTCCGTGGCATGACGGAGGCGTTAACGGGCATTCTGGAGTTCCTGGGCGAGGGTGAGGAAGCTCCGGCCCAGCTGCCAGAGGGGATGGCCGT
>CAYFYG010000290.1:0-6015 GCA_964347225.1 uncultured Dehalococcoidia bacterium
GCGTCCCTCCGGCCCGTTCTCATCAACCAGGATCCGGATGCCACAGTGACTGCGGGCAACGCCAGCGGCGAGAACGATGCCGCTGCTTGCTGCGTCGTCACGTCTCCGGAGAAGGCGGCGGAGCTTGGGCTCAGGCCCATGGGCAGACTGGTATCCTGGGCCGTGGCCGGAGTTCACCCCGCGTACATGGGCTTGGGCCCGCTGCCGGCGACGAAGAAGGCGCTGGAGCGGGCTGGCCTCAGCTTGAACGACATGGACATCATTGAGTTGAATGAGGCGTTCGCTGCCCAGGTGCTGGCCTGCACGCGAGAGTGGGGCTTCACGGAGCGCGACTTCGATCGAACGAACGTCAACGGCTCCGGCATATCGCTGGGCCATCCCGTGGGCGCCACCGGCGCCCGCATCATGGCGACGATGCTTCACGAGATGGAGCGGCAGCGTGTCCAGTTCGGACTGGAGGCTATGTGCATCGGCGGCGGACAAGGTATCGCGGTCGTCGTCGAGCGCACGGCATAGGGCGGGAACCTGGTTGCCCGGTTCCGGTCCAGTCCGACAAGCCGAGCCTCTCTTGTCGTGCTGGCCTTTCAATGACCCGCCGCGATGAGCGGGGTATCGTATAATGTAAGATTGGGAGGTTGGCGATTGAGATTCGCCCCTCCCGACTTCACATGCCGAGATCCTCAGGTTTGCTCGATTGCCGCGACATCTGCGCCGGTCACCCCTGGGTGCGCGAGGTGTGGCTCCTGACCTCAGCCAGCGCCTCCGGCGGGCTTGCCGGACACGCCGATCTCCTGGTGGTCTGCGATGGGTCGCCCAGATCCGTCGGACCCGGGCAGCGCAAGCGCCTCTTGGGTGACCTTCAGACCCAAACCGAGCTCCGCCTGGATGTCCGTCTGGCCACCGTCGACCAGCTCTCGAAGTGGCTATCACAGAAGGGCCGCTTTGCGGCCATCCTCCGTAGCGCTGCACGCCTGTATCCCTAGGGTAAGGGAGGAGTAGCATGTCCTGGGCGCTGCGGAGGCTGTGGTCGGCGGCCCGCGCATCCCAGCTCGTGGATGACATGATCTTGTCCACTTTACAGACCGCCTGGCTCATGACGGAGAAGTCGGGGTAGAGTCTGCCCCCGATCTACTCACCGATCACCGGTCCGCAGTGGTATCATGGATGTAGCACGCAATCGCATTCGCGAACGGGAGATCGGCCATTAGCAGCCACCGCCCCAGGGTCCGCCACATCCGCGAAGCGAGCGTGCCCCTCGGGGCGATGGAACGGATCGCCTTCAGCCATCGTCTATATAGGTGCTGGCACCGGCCAGCTACGAAAGATGAGGATCGGCAGGTAGCAGCATGGCGACCAGACAGAGCGGACCACGACGGCGCCCGGCGCCTCCTCACGTCCAGGAGAAGGCGAAGAGGATCCGTTCGCGCGAGGCGTCGCGCGCGCCCCGCGTCCAGCGGCGGTTTGGCAGGAAGCACCGGTGAGCCTGCCCATCCGCCGCGGCTGGCCCACCTTCTTCGGGGCCCCGCCCGCCGATGACCCGGCGGAGGTTCAGGCCGATGTTGCGTTCCTGGGCGTACCCTTCGACCAGGCTACGAATGACCGCCCTGGTGCCCGCTTCGGTCCCCTGGCGGTGCGCGAGGCTTCCATGCGCTTCCAGCCAGTCGACGGCCAGGGCTGGCTGGACGCCGAGCGGGGGGAGCGCCTCCTGCGCGGTGTCTCCATGATCGACGCTGGCGACGTGGACATCCGGACTGTAGAGCTAGAGCAGAACTTCGGACGCATCAGCGAAGCGGCTGCCTTCTTACGCTCGCGCTGCCGCCTGCCGGTGTTCGTAGGCGGCGACCACGCCATCACCTTTCCCCTCGTGCGTGCCTTTGAGGACCGCTCGCTGACGGTGGTTCAGTTCGATGCTCACCAGGACTACACGGACGAGAAGTTCGGGCAGCGGTTCTCCCACGACAACCAGATGCGTCGGGTCAGCGAACTCCCCTTCGTCAAGCAGATCATCCAGATCGGCCTTCGGGGGGCGCTGGAGAGCTCAGACTCCTGGGAGGCCGCCGGGCGAGATGGGGTTCAGATAATCACCAGCCAGCGCATCGTCAGCGAGGGGGTCGAGTGGGCGCTCGCCGACGTGTGGCCCGACGGCGATACGTACGTGTCCATCGACATCGATGTGTTGGACCCGGCGGTCGCCTCCGGCACGGGATTCCCGGAGCCCGGCGGCATCGGCTACTACCAGCTCAAGGAGGCCCTGCTGCTGGTGGCCGAGCGCGCAGGCATCGTCGCCTTCGACGTTTGCGAGGTGAACCCCAGCTACGATCCCGCCGACGTCACGGTGCGCATCGCCGCGCGGTTGATGCTCGACCTTCTGGGGGCGATAATCCCCTCTGGGGAGTAGATGCCGGAAAAGCCCTCGCCGTCCCGGCGGGTGCCGGTGTACGTGGCCGTTGCGCGCATGCTGATTGTGTCTGGCATGTCCATTGCGGCGGCAGCAGCGATCTTCTTCTTCCTGGGCGGCGTCTGGCAGGTAGGACTGCCCGCTCTCGGCCTGGCTCTGGCGTTTCTGGTGCTGATGTTTCTGGTGGAGCGCTCGGCCGAGTGAGCGGTTTTTCCGGCGGCGGCCAGGTGTGGTATGCTGAATTCGTGATAACAGGGAGGCGATGACATGCCGTTCCTCATATTCCAAAGCTTAGGGGCACCGGAGCTTATCATCATCTTGGTGATAGTTGTGGTCCTGTTCGGCGCCAGCCGCCTCGGCGATATCGGCGGCTCCATCGGTCGCGGCATCCGCGAGTTCCGCCGGGAAGTGAAGGAAGGCGAGAAGGAGGAGCCGAAGGAGGAGGAGGAGAAGGAGAAGGCCGCGGCCGAGACGTCCAAAGAGGACAAGGCTTAGCGCGTTTAGATCGAAAGCACAAGAGGGCCGACCGCTGGCACGGGGTCGGCCCTTTCTTTCTCTGTGAATACCCTACGCGGGCTTGACTTCGGCGTCCTCTATGATGAGCGCGGGCGGCAGCTCTTGTTCGGTCTGGCAGAACTCGCTGGACTGCGAGCCGAAGCAGGGCGTGCGTCTCTCCAGCGACTCCAGAATGTCCTGGCCCTTCACTACCTGCCCGATGACGCTGCCTTCAAACTCTAACTCGTCCGTCAGAGCGATAACGAACTGGCTTCCGTGCACTCGGTCACCGCCGGGGGAGGTTGCGGGGGCGATCACTGTCCACTTGTCGGCTTGGGTGGAGTCTCCCTCTCTCGGCAGGTCATAGCCGGGGCCGCCGGTGCCGGTGCAGGAGAACTTGCCCGAGGACTCGCAGGTCGGGTCGCCGGCCTGGACATCGAACTCCGGCACGGCCCAGAAGAACTCCAGCCCGTCATAGAAGTCCTGGCCAGCCAGGAAGGCGAGGCTGTTGGCCGCTTCAGGCGCGTCGGGGCTCAGGGCTATAACGATCTCGCCCTGGTCGGTGGTGATGACGGCCTCGTGGTTCTTGGAGGCGTCAACGGTGTCCTCGGGCTCGTCAAAGGTGAGCAACCCCGTGGGCGTCTCCTCGGGGATTGGGGATTCCTCTTCGATGGGGGTGGTCTGTCGTTGGCTGGTGCCGCCGAGACCGGTCGCGAGTCCGGTGGCGGCCAGGCTGGCGATCATCACTATGATGAAGGTGACGTAGAAAGCTTTGACGTTCCAGATCAGGTTGATGGGAAAGGGCGGTCTGGCCCGGCGGGCCATCGGCTCTCCCCTAAGTCGTTTCCTCCGTCTCTGTCTTCTGGCCAGGGTTGGTCACCTCCCAATACAGGTTCGGCTTCAGTATAGCAGACGACGCTATTTCGTCCGACGTTGCGTGTAACAGGAAGGCCGCCAGCGCATCCTTTATTGATGAGCCAAGGACAAGCTGATGGGGTCATCAATCATGACAACGGCGCAACGGGAACGGACACAGAGCACCGAAGCATGGGCTGATCTGAACGGCCGCTGGTTCTTCGCTTGGCGGATGGCTGCCGCCTGCGAGGGTGCCTTGAGGGAGGTTCATTCCGCCATGGGCCAGCAGCGGGATCCCAACCGGATGCAGGCCCTGGAGAAGGCCAGTCGCCTGCTCCGCAAGGAACTGGTACGCTGGTTGCGCCGTGGCGAGGCGCTGGACATGATCGTGGAGCGGCTGCCGCAATCGCCTAGCTAGGCCCAGATCAGAATTAACAGAGGCCCAGCCGAAAGGCTGGCCTGTTGCTTTCTCCGTCGGCTCTCTACGCCTGGACGGCGCTGGCGCTGCCCACCACCACCTTGGTGCCGTCCGGCTTTTCGCACCAGACCTGGAGGTGAGCCCGCTGGGTCGCCCCCTCGGCGGTGAGGGTGGTAACGTGGCCGCGACAGGTGATCTCGTCCTTCCCCCACACGACATTCACCAGGCTCGCGCTCATCCGGCCGCCCCTGTACCAGCCGGCGCCGAAGCGCTCCGTCATCATCTGGGACAGGAAGCAGAGGGACATCATCCCCTGGACCACGATGTCCGGGAAGCCCATCTTGTGCGCCTCCTCGACATCGTTGTGATAGTTCTTGCTCGGTCCGGAGAACTTCCGGCACATCTCCAGGGTTATCGCTTTGGTGATGCCGGGGACCTCCTCCAACGGCTTGTCGATACCCATGTCAAAGCGGCGGTCGCTTCTCTTCTCCCGCTCCTTGTCGACGATGGTTTTCTGGCCGGCATCGAGAACGAAGCTCTGGTGGGTGCGACCGCGATTCAGCATGCGCCCGTCGGGCCCGAAGCAGGTCACCTCCTTGATCACGTACTCACGATCCCGCTTTGTGTGGCGGTCCACGATGAGGGAGTGAGTAGTGACCGTGTCCCCCACCGTTATCGGGTGGAACAGCTCCCACTCCTGTTTAGCGTGAAGGTTGCCGTACAGGTTGGGCAGATACCAGGCCAAGTCGTGATAGACCTCGCTGTGCAGGACCAGGGCCGGGGCCACCGGCCCGCCGAAGGGAGACTCGCCGAAGTACCAGGGGTTGTGGTCGCCCACCGATTCGGCGTAGTGGCGGACGAGCTCCGGCGTGATCTCCACCTCGCGCCCGCCGTAGTCCCGCCCAACGTAGATGTCGTCTGTCTTCGTCGTCATCTTTGTCTCCTTGTTTCAGTTCGCACTGGGCGAGAGCGCTCGGGCTAGACGGTGGCCGGCACCTCCTTCGGCCAGACGTCGTTCCAAGGTCGCTCCTGCTCGTAGGCGTATGAGGCCTGGAAGACCAAGTCATCGCGCTGGTACGGTCCCACGATCTGGAGGCCGCAGGGCAGGCCGGAGTCGGTGAGCCCCGCCCGCACGGTAGCCGCCGGGTGCCGCGACAGGTTAAAGGGGTAAGTGAAAGCGATGACGTTCAACGGGTTCGCGATGGGCTCTCCGTCTATGTCGGCTGGCCACTTGCCGCGGGCGTCGAACGCCTCCGTGGGCAGGGTGGGGGTCATCAGCAGATCGTAGCGCTCGAACAGGTGCCAGAGGTAGTTGACCAGCTCCGCGCGGGCGCGCTGGGCGGCGCCGTACTTCTCGGGCGTCAGATCGCGCACGGCCTCTGTGCCCCGCAGGAAGGCGTGTCCGAACTCCTCGCGGTGCCCGTCAATCTTGTCGTGGATCTCAGCGAACGTCTCAGCAGCGGCGACACGAACCCACTCTAGGCCCGGGTCCGGGAAGCCACCCTCCAACTCCTCCACGTTGTGCCCCATCTTTTCGAACACCCGCACCGCCTGCTCCACTTCCCGCCGCACGTCCGACTGGAGATGGGCGTAGCCAAGGGTGGGGCTCCAAGCGATGCGGAGCTTGCCTGGGAGTCGCTCCAGCGTCTCGACGTAGGAGATGCCGGGATGGGGAAGGGAGTCGGGGTCGGCGGGGTGATGGCCGACCACGGCGTCCATGTACATGGCTCCGTCGTGGACGGTGCGGGTGATGGGCCCGGGGCAGATGGTGTCGCTCCAGTTGAGCATCTGGAAGGGGCCGCGGGGCACCCGGCCATATGTGGGCTTCAGCCCGAAGCAGCCCGTGTAG
>CAYFYG010000291.1:0-3333 GCA_964347225.1 uncultured Dehalococcoidia bacterium
CGCAGCTACCTGGCCGTGGCCCTACCCATCACCATGATCCTCGGTGCCCTCAACGCCCTCGCCTTCTGGATCGGCTGGACGATGTTCACCGCCACGGAGGAAGAAGAGGAAGAGCTGGAGGCAGCCCTGCAAGACATCCCCGGCGAACCGCCCCAGCCCTAGAGCGACAGCTTCTCGGCCGCCATCCCCTGTAGCCCGTCCCACCCTGTCTCCGCCAATGCCCGTACGCCTTCCGTCCCAGCCGCCGCGAGCAGTTCCGCCACCGTGCGGCCGTCGCCAGGGAGGCTGACATCCGCCGCGATCTTTGCCAGCGGCACGAGCACGAACGATCGCGCCGCCAGCCGGGGATGGGGGATAACCAGCCCCTCTTCATCCACGACGAAGTCCTGGTACAGCAGTATGTCCAGGTCGATGGGCCGCGGGCCCCCACGCTCCTCGCCCGGCCGCCGGCCCAGCTCGTGCTCCAGCCCCTGGAGGAAGCGCAGCAGCGGCAGCGGCTCCAACCCAGTCTCAAGGCGGGAGGCGGTATTGTAGAACGAGGGCTGGACGGGGCCGCCGTCCGGCTCCGTCTCATACAGCGGCGACACGGCGGTCAGCCGTCCCATCCTGCACAGGCCGCGCAGCGCCGCGCGGAGGTTCGCTTCCCGGTTCCCGAGATTGGAGCCCAGCCCCAGGTATACAATCGCCATCAGCCGCTCCAGTGGTGCCCGCCCACTATGTGCACGCCTCCGACTTCGTCCAGCCGCGTACCACGGCGTCGGCCATGCGCGCCACGCGGGCCATCTCCTTGACGTCGTGGACGCGCACGATGTCCGCCCCGTTGGCGATGGCCAGGGCCACCGTCGCCGCCGTCCCCTCGAGACGTTCCTCCACCGGCAGCCCCAACACCACGCCGATGGTGGACTTGCGGGAGGTCCCGACGAGCAGCGGGCGTCCCAGCGTTCGCAGCTCGCCCAGGCGCCGTAGCATCTCGAGCGCCTGCTCCTCCGTCCAGCCGAAGTTGAATCCGGGGTCGACGATGACACGCTCATCAGGCAATGCCCGCTCGCGGGCGATGCACAGGCTCTCCACGAGCCCCACGGTTATGTCCCCAATCACGTCGTGGAACTCGCGATCGCGTTGATTGTGCATCGCCACCGCCGGCACGCCGAACTCGGCGGCCACGGCCGCGACCTCCGGCTCGCGCCGGAAGCCGTGGACATCGTTCACCAGGGACGCCCCCGCATCCAGCCCCGCCCGGGCCACGTCCGCCTTGTAGGTGTCGATGCTCACAGGGATGTCCACTTCGCCCGCCAGCCTCTCGATGACCGGGACGGTGCGCTCGATCTCCTCACCGGGTGGTACGGACTGGAAACCGGGGCGGGTGGACTCGCCGCCGACGTCGATAATGTCGGCGCCATCCCGGCACATGCGGACGCCTTGGTGCACGGCGGCCGCCACGTCGTAAGCGAGTCCATCACCGGAGAAGGAGTCCGGCGTGACGTTGACGACGCCCATGACGTAGGTACGGCGGCCCCAAATGAACTCTCGTTTGCCGATGGTCATCGCCTGGGGCTGCGCGATCTCGGTCATCTTCACCTCCGGTACGGCAAGTGCAGCGCATTATATCGCGAATGAGAACCTAGAGGCACTCCCAACCGGACGCAAGGAATGACTGCATGTCTCCAATCCGCTATACTCACTAATAGAACTGCGTAGCTTTTGCGTCCACTTCCTGCTGCCGGCCGTCGCGAAACAGCCATGCTCTATCAGAATATCCTGCACGCCATCGGTAACACGCCACTGGTGCGGCTGAAGCACTCCAGCCCCAATCCCAGCGTTCACATCTACGCCAAGCTGGAGGGCCACAACCCCACGGGCTCGGTCAAGGACCGCATCGCCCTATACATGATTGACGCCGCGGAGGAGAAGGGCGAGCTGACGCCAGACAGGACGATCCTTGAGGCCACCAGCGGCAACACCGGCATCAGCCTGGCCATGGTGGCCCGCGTCAGGGGTTACTCGCTGCTCAGCGTCCTCCCCGACTTCGTCACGCCGGAGCGGGAGCAATTGCTGCGGGCGTTTGGGGCCGAAGTGGTCTACGCCAAGAACGCCCGCTCCACCAACAACGCCATCTACATGGCCCAGCGAATGCTCCAAGAAGAGCCCGACAAGTACTACATGCCGGACCAGTTCGGGAACGAAGCGAATCCCCGCGCCCACTACATGACCACAGGAGTGGAGATCGTGCGAGACCTTCCCCAGGTGGACACCTTCGTGGCAGGCCAGGGAACGGGCGGCACCCTAACTGGGGCTGGCCGCCGGCTCAAGGAGCACAACCCGGATATCAAGGTGGTGGCAGCAGTTCCCTGCCCGGGCGATCCGGTGCAGGGGCTGCGCAGCCTGGAGGAAGGGTTCCTGCCATCCGTCCTGGACGAATCCGTACTGGACGATCGCATCCTGGTGCGCTCCGGCCCCGCCTTCGCGGCCACCAAGAAACTGATGGAAAGGGAAGGGATCTTCGCTGGCATATCCTCCGGTGCGGTCATGCTCGCCGCCCAGAAGGTGGCTGAGCGGATGGAGCGGGGGAACGTCGTGGTTCTGCTGGCCGACGGCGGCTGGAAGTATCTGTCGACTCGCCTGTGGACGAAGGCGCAAGAGGAGCTGGTGCCGGAGGAGATAGAGGGCAAAGTGTGGTGGTGAGAGCTGTGGAACGTAACATGGGGAACCGGAGTGCCGATTGCGGTTCCCCGGCGGTGGCTCCCAGCGTCGAAACACCGATTCCTACCTAGCGAGATGCTGACGCTCCCCCAGAAGTTCATCGACGAGATGATCGAGCACGCCCGCGAGGAGGCTCCCATCGAGTGCTGCGGGATCATCGCGGGGCACGCCGGCCGCGCCGTGAAGCTGTTCCGGGCCACGAACTCAGAGGCGAGCCCCTACCGCTACGATGTCGATTCCCAAGACCTGTTCCGCATCCACAGGGAGTGCGATGAGAAGGGCTGGGACTTCCTGGCGATATACCACTCACACACGGCCAGCGAGGCCTATCCCTCTCCGACCGATATGCGCCTGGCCTTCTGGCCAGAGTCGTTCTACGTCCTCGTCTCGCTGATGAATCCGGACCACCCAGTCGTGCGGGCATATCTTATCGTTGACGGTCAGGTGAGTGAGGAGAAGCTCCGGGTCGCGAGCTAGGGCCCGCCCTCAACGTTCGCCCGGACTAGGCGATAAGGCCGAATACAAAGACTCCCGTGGCGAAGTTGTCGTTGGGCAGTTCGCCAATTAGCGGGAGGATCATGCCCCAGACAGCAAAACCGAATAGTACGGCGACCACGATGCGCAGAGAATCGA
>CAYFYG010000292.1:0-7382 GCA_964347225.1 uncultured Dehalococcoidia bacterium
GCAAGACCAAGGTCTCAGGCATCCCGGCCCACGATGGGCCTCACATCGTCCTCATCGATGGCTTCCGGGTGGACGTGCCACCGGGGGGCGCCTACCTGCTGGCATGCGAGAACCGCGACCGGCCGGGGATGATCGGCGCGGTCGGCACCCTCCTGGGGCAGTTCGGTGTGAACATCAGCTTCATGAACGTAGGCCGCCACGAGAGGCGGGGCACGGCGCTGATGGTGCTCACCCTGGATGAGCCTATGACCGCAGAGCAGTTGGACGAGGTGAGCAAGATTCCGGACATCATCTCGGCCAAGCTGGTACGCCTGTAGACAGCGCGGGCGAAACGCCGACCACGCGGGAATATCGGCGTCATCCCCTAACGGGATGGGGCGAGTTCACAGAAACCGACTCCCTTAAGACTTCGGCCGTGATTCCGCTATCTTGGCTGGATGGTTATTCCGAAATGGGTCGCGCCACGGGCCGGGTCCTTCGTGTTGGGTGAGGCGCTTATCGTCAGTCTGAGGTCATCTGTTGCGAAGCTTGCGGACTGAGCGATAGCTTGGCTTCCGTCATCCTTGGCATCGGAGGGTTGGATGGCGGGCGATGTCTCCTGCCGCCATCCCTGGGCGACAAGCTTCGGCGTGTAGAAGGCGAGTATTTCGCCTGGTGGGTCTTGTGCCCAGTACCATGCCATCAGTTCCTTTCCGGTTGACACCGGTGGCTCATCAACGGTTATCCGGGGAGGAACGGGAAGGGAATCATAGGCTTCAACCAACGGTTGCGCTGGAGGCCCGCCACCACCAACGTCACCTGTGTCAGCTACGCCGTCGGAATCCGTCGCGGTGCCGGGAACGATGAGCAGGGCAACGGCTATCGCGGCGCCAACGGCGAGCAGCACTGAGACGATAGCGAGGGGATTTGTGGCCGTCTTCCGTATCATTTTCAGCATCCGAGTTCGCCTCCTTGTTGCCTTCCTTTCGCCTGCCGTGAGCGCGAAAGGGCGGCGATTCCCGCGGACGGCAGCGGGAATAGGGCAACGAAGTCGCGTCGAGAATGCCCCCCTCCTTGCCATCGACGGCTGCAATGAAAATATGCCGCTTTGTCTATGACTTGTCAAGAGAATTGCCAATGTGGGCAGGGGGTGATCTTCAGGACGACCGCACGTATCCAGAGATTCGCTTGGCGGAGTGCCCGCCTACGATGCATGAATGACGGCCTACGCGAAGGGAAGGCGCTCCGACAACGTGGTGGTGGAGCGCCGAGGCCGCTAGGGCTCGAACAGGGGATAGAACAGCAGGCCCGTCGGCAGCTTTGGATAGAAGAAAGTCGACTTCTGGGGCATGCGCTCCCCGGCGTCGGCAACGGCCAGAATTCGCCGCGGCGACACGGGGTTGAGGAGCAGCCCGTAGCGGGCCCGCCCTCGTCGCACCTCGGCCACGACCGCCTCCGCGTCCTCGCCGTACCATACCGTGCGGATGTCCTCCATTTGGCTATCGCTGAGGCCAAGGGCGTGGTGGAGAATGAGGTGGCTGGCGATGGCGGCATCGAGCCGACGCCAGATGGGAGGACGCTCGCTGGGCAGGTGGGACTCGGCAGCAGCGGGATCGAACAGGGTGAGGAGGTGGAAGTCCGGAGTGTCGGCCGCGACGAGGCCGAAGGCGCTCGCCGTGCGGCCGCGGTCCCGCATATCACGCATGAGATCGGCGAGAGAGGGCCGGGTCTCCACTTCGAACAAGGAGGCGAGGGAGTCAAGGGCCCGCTGCAGCGGCACGTCCACGTCCACCAAGCGATGGATGGGCAGGACCAGCAAGCCGGGGTCGTCGGCCGCCGCCAGGGCGGCGAGGACGAAGTTCTCCGGCTGATCACGGGAGTGGGTGGTGGTAGAGGCACCCAACTGCTCATCACGGTAGGCAAGAGCCGTCTCGTAGCGGTGGTGGCCGTCGGCGACGTACAGTCGCTCAGTTGACAGACCGTGGGCGATAGCGGCGGCCAGATGGAGGTCATCGAGTCGCCAGAGGGCGTGGGAAAGGCCACCGTCGTCGGCGAATTCGACCGTGGGGCGGTCGCTGGCGGCGCGGGCCACGAGCGGCGCCACCTGCTGCTGCGAGTTCGGATAGACAAGGAAGACGGGACTGGTGTTCAAGCGTAGGGACTGGAGCAGCCTTGAGCGGTCTTCCTTGGGAGCCGTGAACGTCTGCTCATGAGGGAGCACCGTCCCCTGATCCCAGGGCTCCAAGCGCAGGCGGCCGAAGAGGGTGCGCCGCTGACGTGTCTCTCCGGCGTAGCGGAACTCTTGCTGGTAGACAAAGAACGCCGGTGCCTCATCGCGGATCAGGGTTCCCCGTTTCAGCCATTCGCGCAGCGTCTTGGCCGCCGCCTGGTAGGGATCGCCGTCGGCTCTGGGTAGCTCCAGTCGCACGGCGTTGTGGGGGCTCAGCTTGTGGAGGCGCTTGTGCTCATCGGGGGAGATGGTGTCGAAGGGAGGGCAGATGGCACGGCTGAGGCCGATGTCCGGGGCATACCGGATAGCCCGCAAGGGTTGAACATCGGCCAAGCGCTCCGCTTCCCCCTTTCCGGACGGATGATATCATCACGCGTTGCCGCAGGCCAGGGTGGGGCCTAGAATGTCCAACCGAGGAGCCCCTTGACCCGCTACTGCACCTTCTGTCAGATCATCGCCCATCGAGAGCCGGCGGAGATCCTGTACGAGGACGAGGAGGTGATGGTCTTCCGCAACCGTCTACACTGGGTGCCGATCATGATGCTTGTTGTGCCCAAGACGCACAGGAGCCAGGCTGAGCTATGGCAGGACATGGGCCGGGTGGGAGAGGTAGCAGTGCGCATGGGGCAAGAGCACAGCCCGAGAGGGTTCCGTATCCTATCCAACTTCGGCTACGAGGGGATGCAGAGCCAGGAGCACGGCCACGTGCACGTTCTGGGCGGGACGTTCCTGGGGGAGTACGCCTAGGAGGGGCGCTCGGCGCCCGTAGGAAGAGCGATACCCGCCTCGCCCAGGGCCGCCCTCTGGAGATCGAACAGGCGGCGAACTCCGCCCTCGGCGAGGTTCAGGAGGTCGTTCATCACCTGGCGGGTGAAGGGATGGCTCTCGCCGGTGCCCTGGACCTCCACTAGCTCGCCTTCCTCGGTCATCACCACGTTGAAGTCGACCTCAGCGCCGGCGTCCTCCTCATAGTTGAGGTCGAGCATGGGTATCTCTTCGACGACGCCAGCGCTGGTGGCCGCTACGGCGCACCGGAGGGGGAAGGAAGGCAGGGACCCATCCTGCACCAGCTTGTGTATGGCTTGGGAGAGGGCGACGTAGGCCCCAGTGATAGCCGCCGTGCGGGTGCCGCCATCGGCCTGCAGGACATCGCAGTCCACGACGAAGGTGCGCTCCCCGAGCAGATCCAGCCGACAGACCGAACGCAGGGAGCGGCCGATGAGCCGCTGGATCTCCGAGGTGCGGCCGCCCGTGCGGGTGCGCTCCCGTCCTGTACGGGTCAGTGTGGAGCGGGGAAGCATGCCGTACTCGGCGGTGATCCAGCCGGAGCCGGTCCCCCGCGCGAACAGGGGGACACCATCGTCCACGGTTACAGCGCAGAGCACAGCGGTGTTGCCCGTCTTGATCAGGGCTGAACCCTCGGCGTAGAGGAGGTAGCCGGGCTCGATGCTGACCGGCCGCAGCTCATGGGGGCGGCGACCGTCGGAGCGGATCATGGCGTGGGCGAGTATAGCACCCAGGGCCAGCCAGAGCCAGGGGAGCTACGGCGAGAGCGTGACCGGTATCTGGCCCACATGGATGGGGCTGCCGTCGCGCGGGCTCTGCTCGTAGACCCAGATGCAGGCGGGCGTGGCCTCGTCCACCTCAAACGTCACGTCGATGGTGAAGGGGGCGAGTTGACCGACCTCCGTGGCCTGGGCCATCCCGAAAGTCTCGACGATGGGGTTCCCATCGGCGTCGAATATGCCGATCTGATAGGTGGCCTCGAACGCCAGGACCCGGCCACTGATAGTGACGGGGCTGGCCACGGTATCGTCGGCGCCGGGCTGGTCGATGACCTGGAACTCCGGCGTGGCAGGGTCGGGGTTGGGCTGGCAGACCTCCGGCTCGCCGGTAGGGGTCTCAGTGGGGGTCTCCCCCGGTGTGGGGGTCTCGCCGTCGGGCCCAGGGGATACGGTCACGGCGGGGGTCACATCCACAGTCGGGGCCACTTCATCGCCGTTCCCATTGTCGCAGGCGACGAGCAAAGCGACGAAAGCGAAGGGAAGCACCAAGAGCAGTCGCGCCATGTCTCCTCCTTACGCATGGGATAACTCCGGCGAGGGGCAAAAGTTATCCAGTCCTCAGCGATCAGTCTCGATCCACAGCCGCCGGCCATCCGTGCTGATGGCGATGTCGCCGTGCACGTCGGTGCGGAAGACGGCGTCGCCGTCGACACGCTCCAGCAGCTCGGGCGAGGGGTGGCCGAAGCGGTTGTCTCGCCCGACAGAGATGACGTCGACCAGCGGGTCCACCGCCGACACGAACTCGCTGGTGCTGGACGTAGCGGACCCGTGGTGGGGGACCTTGTACACCGTCGCCCGCAAGTCGGCGCCGGAGCGGACAAGAGCGGCCTCGCGACTCGACTCGATGTCGCCGGTAAGGAGGAAGGAGGCCCAGCCCATGGTCAGCTTGATGACCACGGAGTCCTCCTCGGAGTCGCTGCCCTCAGGCGGGGCGGACAGCACGTACAGGCGGGCCCCGTTGCCCAGGTCTATCGTCTGGCCAGCCGCGGCGTCGTGGCAGGGAACGGACTCGCCGCGCTGGGCGTCCTTCCAGGCACGGTAGACGGCTGAGTCCACTTCGATGGGGCTGGCCAGGACGGAGCCGACGTGGTATCGGCGCAGGACAGCGGGTAGCCCGCCCAGGTGGTCCGCCTGGGGGTGGGTGAGGACGACCAGGTCGATGCGGCGGTCGTAAAAGGGGAGGCTGCGACCCAGGGCCGCGCTGACGGCCTCTTCGCTGGGCCCCCCGTCGACCAGGATGCGCTGGCCGTCCGGTCCCTCGATCAGGATGGCGTCACCCTGGCCGACATCGAGGAACGTGACCGTGAGACGCCCGGAGGTTGGAGCGGTGACGGCCAGCCACAGCAGGGCCGAAGCCAACGCCAGGAGCAAGGCGATGCCGGCCGCCGGGATCAGCGGGCGCGTGGCAGGCAGGCGTTCGGGCGGCAGGGGGGCGACGGGCTCGGGACGGCGCCGCCCGAGGAGCCAGACGACAACCGCGAGGGCGCCGTAGTAGACGATGGCGTGTGGCGTCCCCAACCCGCCAACCTCCGCCGAGGCCAGCGGCACGTCCGCCATCAGGCGAACGACGGTTACCATGTAGGCAGCCGGGGGCCAAGCCAGCCAGCCCAGGACGCTGGTAGCCGCCGGTAGCAGGGCGCCGACGGCCGCGGTGACCGCCGCGGTCAACGCGACCGCAAGGAAGGCGGGGACGGCCAGCAGGTTGGCCAGCGGCGCCACCAGGGAGACGCGCTGGAAGTTGACGGCGGTGATGGGCAGTGTGAAGGCGATGGCGGCCATGGTGATGGCAGCCAGTTCGATAGCTGGCCGGGTGAGAGGAAAGGCGGCGACCCCCGGCCACCGCTGCGCAGAGGCCTGGGCCCTCATGACCAGCAAGGATCCCAGGGTCATCAGGCCAAGCGTGGCCGCGAAGCTCAACTGGAAAGAGACATCGTGGACGGCATGGGGGTCGACGGCCGTCATCGCCGCCCCGGCCAGGGCCAGCGCTATCGGCCCAGAGCTCTGCCGGCCCAGGGCGGTGGCGACAACGTACAGGGCACCCATGATCGCCGCCCGCACGACCGACGGCTCGCCGCCAACGAGGAGCGAGTAGCCGATGACCGCGGCCAGGGCCAGCCAGGCCGCCGGCCGCCGCCCGATCACCCAGGCGAGCGCCGCCATCAGCAGGCCGGCCACCAGCGTCACATTCTGACCGGAGACCGCCACCAGGTGGGAGGTGCCTGTAGCGTTCATGTCCTCCGTCAGGTCGGGCGGCAGGTCGACCCGTTTACCCAGGAGGACGCCTGCGGCCAGGGACGCCTGCGGCTCCGGCAGGGCGTCGGCCAGCGCTCCCGACAGACTCCCCCGCGCATCGATGAGGGCGGCGCGAAAGACGTTCCCCCGATCGTGGGCGAGCACACGCACCCGCGGGTAGGCCATGAGGGAGTCGATCCCACGCCGCAGTAGGTACTCGCGATAATCGAACTCGTCGAAGGTGGGCGGCGTCTCCAGCTCGCCGCGCAACTCCAAGAGGTCGCCGTAGTCGTAGCGGGGGAACGGAGCGACCCGCATCAGGACGCCTCCGCTCTCAGGCCGCCAGCGGCCGTCCGCATGCACCTCGCGAACCGCCAGGCGATAGCGGACGGTACTGCCCCGTTCGTCCGGTTCGGCGGCGACGAGAGCGCGGTAGAGGACGGCATCACACTTCGGATCGTCATCGGAGGACTGGGTCTTCGGGGGACAGTTGAGACGGGCGATGCCGGAGGGCGCGTCGGGCGGGGCGGTGGATTCGTAGCGCCAGGCAGCGGCGAAGATGAGGGCTGCGGCCAGGGCGATGAAGGCCAATGTCCACGGCCGCGGGCGCAGGGCGAAGGAGGCGGCCGACAAGCCAGCCGCCGCGGCCAGCGCCGCCCAGGGATCGCCGCCAGTGAAGGCAGCAGCGGCGACGCCCAGAAGCCAGGCGAAGGCCAGGAGGCCGAGGATCACGGCCCTACCTCGGCGGGTAGGCCCACGGTCACCAGATCGATGATGTCCTCGAAGACGGAAGGCGGGACGAGTTCCCGCTCCAGCAACTCGTCCGTGCTGGCGAAGAGGCCGTCCTCCTGGCGGGACTGGACGATGCGCCCGGCCCGCACCTCGCCGATGCCGGGAAGCAGTGTCAGCTCCTTAGCGCTGGCGATGTTGATGTTCGTCAGTTGGCCCTGCGAGGCTCCCGCCACCGTCCGGCCCAGCCACGGGATGAGGATCGTGTCCTCATCGCGGACGCGGCGGGCGAGGTCCACCGCCGTCAGGTCGGCGTCGTCGGTGGGGCCACCGGCAGCCTCCAGGGCATCGATCCAGCGGTCGCCGTCAGTCATGGGGTAGACGCCGGGGCTCTGCACGGCGCCGGTGATGTAGACACGGATCTCCTCGGCGGGGACGTCGGCCAGATCGACCTCAAGAGGCTGCGGGCCGCTGAAGCGCTCACGGAGGAGGAAGCCGACGCCGACGACCAAGGGGAGGGCAAAGACGATGGCGATGAGCCAGCGGTAGCGCTCCAAGAGATCGGACACGGGCGCCTCCCGACGGGAAAAGGAATGGCCCCGCCGCGACTATAGCGGGGGAGAGGCGGGGCGTCAAGCGGGGGCAGA
>CAYFYG010000293.1:0-1629 GCA_964347225.1 uncultured Dehalococcoidia bacterium
GTCACGAAGTGGTCCCCCACCGGCGCGATGAACACTTGCGTCTTGTGCTTCAGCCGCCGGAACGCCTTCGAGTGGATGATCCGGTCTCGGTCCCGCTGGAACTCCGTCCGCACCGGCGAAGGCTCCTCCGGTGTCTCCCGCCCCCGGCTCTCGAAGCTCCTCGCCGCGTACGGCGAGAGCAGCCGCTCTCGCTCCTCCAACCGTTGTCTGATGACGCTCAAATCCATATCGAGCGCATTCTACACGACCGTCGCCCGGACGCGAAGGTCCGCGCGGCCTACAGCGCTCGGCTCAGCGATCTGATCCCTGGGCACTTGTACACGGCTTCGAATTCGGGATCGCGCTTCTCGCCGGTGACCTCGAACCCCGCCTTCTCGTACGCCCGCTGCGCCGCGTCGTTCCCGATCAGAACGCCGATGTCCGCGATGGTGGCGCCCCGCAGTCGACCTTCGTCCAGTATCCTCACCAAGAGCCGGTCCACCAGGCCTCTCCGCCGGAACTCTGGCGCCGTCGCCACGTGTTCCACTATCCACGCCCCCGGCGCGTGCTCTGGTGCCACCTTGACGATCGAGCCGGCCCGCTGCCACCCCAACGCGTGCTCCTCCTCGCTCCTCCCCACCACCGCGTTCGCCTGCGCCATCCCTTCCCTTATCGCTTCCGTCCCGCACTCCGACTCGAAGTACCCGCACAGCGCCGCCGCCGGCCGCCCGTCGGCCTCCGCGATCACGAACGTCGAGTGGTGCGCCCAGTGCGCCCGCTCCGTCACCGCCAGCGCCTCCAGGTAGCGCAGGCAATCCGCCTCGGACCCTCCCACCACGAAGTCCCACAGCCCCTTCTCCACATGCGACCGGTGCGCCGTCATCATCACCCACGCCAGGAACCCGGCGTGCTCCGGCCGCGCGTACTCGTATCTCACTTCCATTCCCGTTCGCTCCCGTTCGGCTGCGATACCTTTCCTGGCCCCTTCTCGCCATGCTAGTGGGGGAACTCTGCCAATGTCCAGCCGAGGCCGCTCGCCCCGCACGAGGCCGCCCTCCGCGATCCGTGGTATTCTCACACCGTGAACCTCGCCCAGCGCCTCGGCTTCGCCCCCGACGACCGCGTCCTCATCCTCCACGCCGACGACGTCGCCAGCTCCCACGCCGCCAACGTCGCCGCCTTCGAGTGCCTGCAGCGCGGCAGCCTCACCTCCGGCTCCGTCATCGTGCCCGCCCCCTGGTTCCCCGAGGCCGCCGCCTTCGCCCGCGAGCACCCGCAAGCCGACCTCGGCGTCCACCTCACCCTCACCTGCGAGTACGATGCCTATCGCTGGCGCCCCCTCACCGACCGCTCCGCCGCCCCCGGCCTCTACGACGGCGAGGGCTACCTCTGGCGCACCGTCGCCGAGGCCGCCGACCACGTCTCCGTGCGGGAGGCCGAGACGGAGCTCCGCGCTCAGGTCGAGACCGCCCTCGCCGCCGGCATCGACGTCACCCACCTCGACACCCACATGGGCACCGTCGTCTTCCCCAAGTTCATCGAGACCTACGTCTCGCTCGGCCTCGAGTATCGCGTCCCCATCTTCGCCTACCGGCCCAACCCCGAGCGCCTGCGTCGCGCCGGCCTCGGCGACTTCTGGGACGCCCTCGA
>CAYFYG010000294.1:0-1815 GCA_964347225.1 uncultured Dehalococcoidia bacterium
CGAGCGCCTGCCGCGCCGCCAGCGCCACGCCTCGCTGTCCGCCTGCACATTTGACATCCGCCGATCTCAGGCGCACAATGCCGTTGTTGAATCGCCTAGCCGAAAGGGGGCGTCATGGGATTTCTCGACCGTCTACTGGGCCGCAAGCAGGTGCAGCCAGCCGAGGAGCCGCAAGCACCCCAGCCGGAGTGCCCCCACTCCGTCCTCGTTCCTCATTGGGAGAGCGCCGACGACATAGGCAAGTCGCAAATGGCCTCTTCGTACGCCTGCGAGGCATGCCACCAGACCTTCTCCCGCGAGGAAGGGGAACGACTGCAGGCCGAGCAGGCCGAGCGCGTTCGCAGACTCGAGGCTGAGCGCCTGGGCCAGCAATAGGCCAGCGGCGACCCCCACCGCCCGTTGACAAGCCCCTAGCCCAGGCGCACAATCGCGCCAGGCGACTTAGCAAGGAGATCATCCAGTGACCTACCAAGACCGTATCCTCACCTGTACCGAGTGCGGCTCCGAGTTCACCTTCAGCGAGGACGACCAGGAGTTCCACGCCAGTCGCGGCTACGATGACCCCAAGCGTTGCCCCTCCTGTCGGCAGGCCAGGCGCGACCGCAGCGGTGGAGGCGGCGGCTACGGCGGCCCCCGCCAGATGTACGACGCCGTTTGTGCCAGCTGCGGCTCCGCCTGCCAGGTCCCCTTCCGCCCCACCCAGGATCGGCCCGTCTACTGCAGCGATTGCTTCTCCAGGGACAGACCGTCTCGCCCGCGCCGGTAGCGCGCCCTCCCCGGGTTCACCTCAGGCTGCACCCATAGGCGCACCGCTGACACCCGCCCACCCCAGGCGCCCATTCCCCTTCAGTCCACTTCCAGTTCACCGAGACCGGAGAACGCGGACTCCGTAGACACTTGCTCACGGAATGCCGCGACATATCGTCCTTGACCGCGGAATCTTCCCCCCGCTATCGAAACGCGCTCCAACAACGCCCCGCAGCTCCCGCAGACGACCCAGCCGGTGGCCGATGTCTCGTCGTCAGACAAGTAGTCCCACCGAGCTGCCAGGCGTTCGTCGTGAAGACATGCCATGACCAGAATAAGACGCCTCGGCACTGCCAACCGCTACATGCTCCCTACGGCAGCCAGCGCCCCGTTGACA
Source organism: uncultured Dehalococcoidia bacterium (assembly GCA_964347225.1). Taxonomy (GTDB): domain Bacteria; phylum Chloroflexota; class Dehalococcoidia; order SM23-28-2; family RBG-16-64-32; genus DAOUMF01. The sequence goes on from CAYFYG010000294.1 coordinate 1,145, forward strand.
CCCGCCCGGCCCAGGCGCACAATCGCGGCGGCGGGGCCAGTCCTGCGACAACGCCCGCCTATCCCCCAACAACCCGCCACGACATGTATAAGGTCGATCGCGATACGTTTGAAGCGCTGGTGGCAGACGCGGTCCACGGTCTGCCCGATCTGTTTCGCGACCGCATAGCCAACCTTGAGTTCGTCGTCGAGGATCGGCCCAGCCGCGAAGACTACGCTCGCATCGGTGGCGCACGCGGCAGGACCCTGCTCGGCGTCTACCGCGGCATCCCCCTGCCCCGACGCCACCGCAGCTATCACATGACCCTTCCCGACCGAATCGTCATCTTCCAGCAGTCGATCCAGCGCTTGGCCCGCGACCGGGCCGACCTCGCCGCACGTGTGCGCCACGTCGTCCACCACGAGGTCGCGCACTACTTCGGCATCAGCGACGACAGGCTGCGGCAAATCGACGCCTACTGAACCCCTGCACCGATACGCGCCCCGTTGACGCCCGCCTAGCCGGGTCGCACGCAATCGCGGGTACGCATTCTTCCCGTTGACGACTGCTCAGCCCAGGCACACAATGCCAGCGGCGGACAGCGAGGTCGTGTGACCCCCTCAGTGACCCCAACTGAGATCGCCGTATCGCATCGCGGCTCTTGCTGTCCGCCCCATCGTTCAGCCCCCGCC
>CAYFYG010000295.1:0-1649 GCA_964347225.1 uncultured Dehalococcoidia bacterium
TCGGCCCGGATGTCGGCGAGGTGGATGTGGTGATGGGAGGGGAGCTCCAAGGACTGGAGTCGCTTGATCTCGCCGACGGTCTTGTCGGGCGGGGCGTGGGCGAGCTGGGCGGAGAGGGAGCGACAGTGGTCGGCCTCGGCGGCGACCATGTTGAGCGCGGTGGTGCGACCACCGGAGATGATGGCGTTGTGGGGTTCGACCACGAAGTTGGAGACGGCGTCGGAGAGCCAGTGGTAGCGGCGAGCGTATCGGGCGTCGGGGTTGAGCCCCTGCTGGACGACGGCCCATTGTCCCTGGGGCGTCCAGAGGAAGGTGTGGTGGTAGACCTGATAGCCGTCCTGGAGGGCGGCGGAGTCGACCTTGGCGGACATGCGGGAGGCGTAGACGAGGGGCTGGGGCTGGAAGGAGAAGCGTTCGGCGGCGCGCTCGATCTCGGAGGGAGTCTTGCGAGAGGCGGCGCCCTTGCCGCCGGCGACGAGGAGACCGGTATCGCGCTCGAGGCCGGCGAGGGCCTGCTTGAGGGCGCCACAGACGACGGTGGTGAGGCCGGAGGAGTGCCAGTCGAAGCCGAGGAGGCAGCCGAAGGCCTGGAACCAGTGAGGGTCGGAAAGGCGCGCAAGCATCTCGCCGGGACCAAACTCTTCGACCATAACGAGCGTAAACTCACGTGAGAGGAGAACCATGCGGTCGAAGAGCCAGCGGGGAGCGGAGCCCCCGTGGAGAGGGAGATGGGCGACGCCGGTGCGCGGCATTTCGGAAAGCCTAGAGCCCGGAGCCGAGAGTCCGGCAGCTTACGGGAGAAGACATCGAACCAGCCGCCCCCATTCTAGAACATACGGTCGGGGAAAGGGAAGCGGGGGTGTAGCGGAGCTTGGGCAAGCGGCATCTTTATGTATTAGAGGGGGTTGGCAATTTGAGCGATAGCGTATACTGTATGGGGAGACCGGAATGGCGAGGGTAAGAGCAGCGATATTCTCGCGCTACGTCCGCGAGCCGGTGGTGATAGGGGTGGCGTACCTGCTGTACTACCTGGTGCGCAGCCACGCGGCGGAGCGGACAGCGGACGCATTCAAGAACGCGGGCCAGCTGATACGGCTGGAGCGCGACCTGGGGATGTTCCGCGAGCTGTCGCTTCAGGCAGCCGCCCTGCCCTACGAGGGTCTGACCCACCTGTTCAATATCATCTACTTCTACGGCCATTTTCCCCTTATCGTCATCGTGGGAGCGTGGCTTTTCTGGAAGCATCCGCCGGTGTACAGCCTGATCCGAAACTCGTTCTTGGCCTCGGGAGCGATAGCGCTGGTGGTGTTCGTGCTGTTCCCGGTGGCCCCGCCGAGGCTGATCGGCGCCGGGTTCATCGACACGCTCCAGTACACGGTCGCCCTCACGTACGACAAGTCGCCCGGCGTCAACGAGTTCGCGGCGGTGCCCAGCATGCACGTGGGCTGGAACCTGCTGCTAGCGCTGGGGCTGTTCCTATCGTTCCGCCACCCGGTGATGCGTGGGGCGGCGTTGCTGCTGCCGCCAGCGATGATCCTGTCCACGGTGGTGACCGGCAACCATTATCTGGTGGACGCGCCGTTGGGCATCATAGTCGCGCTTTTCGGTCTGGTGATCGCCCTGCTGATCCGGCGCTACTGGCCGCAGAT
>CAYFYG010000296.1:0-7892 GCA_964347225.1 uncultured Dehalococcoidia bacterium
CTACAGGTCCCTGAAATTGACCAGGCTTTCGAACTCAGCCGTTCCGGCTTCGAGCACATTGTCAGCTTCTATCCCGACCTCTTCTGCCGCCGCCACTGGGTTCATTCCGCCTAACAAGATGATACCTATCGTGTCGAGGCCCACCGGGATCTGGCAAAGAGGTTCACTCGTCTCACCGACCCGGACGACCCCACCGATGCCAGCCGTCTTGAGCTCAGCTAGGATGCTCTCCACCTGTGGCTTGGCGGGAGCTGGCACTTCGCGAAAGTTCGCCAGTATCTTGCCGGTTCCCGTGATTGCGGCTTCACGCACCCGGGTCATTTTGGCCTTGATGTATGCCCCGGAAGGGTCCAGTGAGGTACCGGCATAGTTGATTATCGCCACAAATCTCCTTGGCGTGGAATTGCGAACTTCGAGGATTCCTCCGAACTTCGAGTCCATGGGGATGCCGGCCTTGAGCAGGACGCCATTTATGGTCGCGCTGCAAACAGTGGCCAGGCCGATCTTCCCTTCGGGAACGACCACGTCGCCCAGCTTCTCGCCCTCAGTAGCTATACCCACTCTCTCGCTGACACAGAGGCCGCTGCTAAAGGCCTCCTTCATGGCTCTCAGGGCCTTCTTGAATCTGTCTTTGGGGAACAGCGAGGTGTTTATCCCAACCTGACCGGAGCGTGTCTGGGGATCGAATGTAGTCTGGTAGGCCAGCAGCGCCAGCCTTTCTACGATGAAGCCGACTTGCTCGCTTGCCAGAGCGCTATTCAGCTCTTGTACACCCTCCGGCGTGATCATCCTGCCGTCCCTTCCCATCGGTCGGGTGAAGCCCCGCTCATCGGCGATCCGGAGATGATATCTAACGGTACGTTCGCTCAAACGCACGCCATGGGATTCCAGTTCGCGGGCGATGGTGATGGATCCCAGGGGTTCCGACGACTCGCTAAGCACCTTGAGAATGGCCACAACCTTCCGCTGGGTTTCACGATCTTGGTCTGGAAGGACCATGGTTCTCACCACCTCGTGTTGGCCGTGGCGCTGGGCCGCAGCCAGCAGGATTTGGCTACCGTCACTCTACCGCGGTTGCGGCGGCAACGCCAGTAGGCACGATGTCCATCCCAGAAGCAGCGGGCCGACGCTAGGCCTTGCCCATCAGCCAGTCGACGGGCTTTTTCTCCAGGCCTTTTTCTAAGCCGAAAACGCCGCAAACGTACCGACAGGTCCCACACCCGATGCAGCTGTCGGATTCGACGTGAACGGAGCGAACCTCCACGGTAATGGCCTTCATGGGACAGACGGACTGGCAATAGGGGACACGGCAACCATATCGGCAAACCATTCTCATCATCTGAAGTACTCCTCCACTTTGCCTGATCAGTGGGCTGGGCGGCGTCTCGACCTAGCCCAGAATCCGATCCACCTCTTCTCTGTCAGAGTCCATAACGTAGGGTATCCCGGAGACCTCGGCAGCCTCGCGTGTAAGCGCCACCAGATCGTCTCTTTCCACGTACTGCAGGGCGAACTTGCGTGCCCCAGCCATTAGCTGTTGCAGTCCCGCCGTCAGCCGGTCCAAGTAGCTGACCAGTCCGATTGTCCCCGGCGAGATGCGCTTGAAGTCCTGTCCGAATCTGTCCTTCAGCGGGGCCGCCGACGTGAAGACCTTCAGTAGCGCGTCGTCACGCTCTTCGGGATCCGCGTAGTCCCGCTCCTCGATCAGTTCCCCGTAGGTATTGCCTACCATGGCCGCCGTCATCGTGGCCCGGCCCATGCAGCACGCTTTGACATAGGGAGCTCCCAGGGCAATACCCTTGAAGATGTGGTCTTCGAGGGCCATCCCGCCGGCGATCGCGGCTGGGGGCACATAGGCTCCCTTCTTGGCCAGGCGGTCGAGGTACTCGTACAGCAGACTCTCAAGGTAGACCGTGGGGATACCCCATTCGTTCATCATGCGCCAGGGGCTCATCCCGGTGCCCCCACCGGCGCCGTCCACGGTTAGCAGGTCGATCTTGCTGTCGGAGGCGAACTTCACGGCCCGAGCCAGATCGGCGGGCCGGTAGGCTCCGGTCTTGAGGGTCACGTACTTGGCGCCAATCCCGCGCAGCCGCTCAACCTCCCGATGGAATGCCTCTTCATCGACCATCCCCAGGCGGGAATGACGCTCAAACTCCCGGAACGATCCCCGCTGGAAGGCATCCCGCTTGGACTCCTCGGTGGGATCCGGGATGACGATGTAGCCGCGGCTCTTCAGCAGATCCGCTCGCTCCAGGCTCGGAAGCTTGACTTCGCCGCCGATGTCCTTGGCCCCCTGGCCCCACTTCATCTCTATGATCTCGACCCCCAGCTTCTCCACCACATACTCGGGAACACCGAGGCGGCCGTCCTCCACGTTGTACTGAACTATGATTCCGCCCCACCCGTCGTACCACTGCTTGTAGGAGTTGACTCTGCGCTCCATCTCGGGCGAGCGCACTACGTGGCCTTTCTGGATCTCTGACTCCTGGTCCATGCCGCACACATTCTCGCCCACGACCACCAGGATGCCGCCGATGGCCGCGGCCGCGGCCATCGCCTCCCAGTGGACCCGCGCAATCTCGGTGGAACCGAGAGCTCCCGTGAAGACAGGGACCCGCATCTTTATGGATCCATCAGCGCCCACAGCCGTGCTCACGTCCACCGCTGGGAACGTCGCCTTGTCTGGATCAGCCTCAGCCCCAACCGCGCCGACGCACGTCCCCTGGATGTTGAAGTGGGAATAATCGATCGGGTAGTCCTTTTCCGACCCGGAGGTTGCCTTGCCGAAGGGTTGCGGGTAGATGATCTCTCGGCCTCTGAGGGCCGAGCGGCCGATCTCGCACGGTCCACTGCATCCGTCGATGCAGGTGACACAAATCCCGGAGATGGGGGCAACGTCGGCTCGGGTCGTGGTCAGCGTCGCGGCGCTGGCATTTGGCTTGCTATACGTCACCGTTCACTCCTCCCTATCTCCCGCCAAGGAGACTTGCGTGTACAATTCGAGCCGGCGGCCGTGTGAGGGTAGACGCATGATGTCAACCATCGCTCACAGTGAGAAGGCGGCAGGCGGATGCCGGTCACCATGACCCTACCCTTTTCCTGTGGGCTTTGTCAATGCGTGCGATGCTTCACAATGTGTCACGCAGCGCCGGTGCCCCTGCCTCGCGTTGTTGACAGCGTGGCGGCCCTGCCGCTAGGCTGGCTCCACGTCACATGGAAGTAAGGGAGGGAGCAGCCATGGCAGAGCAGCCCCGAGAGTTCCAAATAGGCAATCGGGTGGTGGGCACCGTGAAGGCGGTGAAAGGAACCTGCAACTGGGGACACAGAGTAGGCGATGTCTTGGAGCTGAGCGGGCACAATACCGGCGGCCTCTGCGGCTTCTTCTACCACGATATCTTCCCCTACATCACGATGCTCCAGTTCGGCGGCGGCTTCCCCGAGGCATGGAGTGACCCCGACAGCGTGCAACTGGAGTGCATGGATCGAATGAACGCAGTGAAGATCGAGCTTAAGCGAGTTGTCCGCTAGCCCGCATCCCTCTGTCCTGAGGGAGGTCCTACCTTAGCAGCGGGTACCCGGCTTCCTCCCAGGCCATCATGCCGCCGTCCAGGTTCCACACGTTCGTGTATCCCAGGCTGAGGAGGGTCGTGGCGGCGATGACGCTTGATCTCCCCTTGCGGCAGTAAAGCACGATCTGCGAGTCGTGCTCTGAACCCAGTTCGCCCTGGCGCCCCGCGATCTGGTCGTACGGGATGAACAGGTCTGTCCCCTCTATCTCGCCCATGTCGCCCGCGTACACGTTCACGAGAAGGAAGTCGTCACCGCTGAGCATGGACTGCAGCTCCTGCGGCGTGATGTTCACGTAGTAACCGCCTTCGGTCTCCACCCTCTGACCCAGTGCTGCCGGGGCGGTCTGCGTAGCATCCTCATCCGCGCTATCGGAGCCGCACGCCCCTGCCACGGCCAGGAGCGCCGCCAGGGCGACTATCAGGGGCCAGGCTTTCGTCATCCTCTTGCGCATTCCTAGTCCTCCACTGTGCTTGCGTCGTCGCTAATCGAGCGACCCATCAGTCCTGCCACCTCAGCTCGTACAGCCGCACTGGCTCGTGGAAGCCTTCCAGCGCCGCCTCAGGCTGGAAGGCCGCGGAGGAACTCCAGTAATGGTGGATTGACGAGGTCCGGGTGGGTAAGGTTGGCGGCATGGGGAGCGCCGGCGATGCGGACGACCCCGGCGCAGCCAGGGAGCGCGGTAGCCATGGCCTCCGCCCGGTCGATGGTGATCCCGGTGTCCTCTTCGCCGTGAATCACTATGGCGGGGCAGGCGATCTCGCCGAGGCGCGGGGAGATATCTTCGCGGCTGGTGAGACAGCGGCCCGGCTCGGTGAGAAGCTCCTTGGGGCGCTTGCGCCATTTTGCGATCCAGCGGGCGTTTTCGACTGGGTCGTTGATGATGATGGCAGCGACGCCCTCAGCTAGCTGGTCGACCGGCCCGACCGCAAGCCACATATCGAGCATGGTCTGGGCCTCGGCGGCCTGTTCTGCGGTGTCGACGTCGGCGGAGGTGTCGAGCAGCGCGAGAGCGCGAACTCGTTCAGGCGCAATGAGCGCGGCACGAAGCGAGACAAATCCACCCTGCGACATACCGCCGACGATCGCACGGTCGATACCGAGGTGGTCGAGCAGAGCGAGGCAGTCGCGGGCGGAGTCCCAATACGTGAAGGACTTACCGTCGAACTCAGTGAGACCGAAGCCGCGCTCGTCCCAGGTGATGACGCGGAACTCCGGGGCGAGTGCGGCGACCTGAGGCGCAAACATCTCATGGTCCATCAGGAAGCCGTGGGCAAGGATGACGGGTGCGCCGCCGCCGCCACTATCTTCGAAGTAGATACTCTGGCCGTTAACACTCGCGTGGGGCATTGTAAGAACCTCCTAGAAGAGTGATTGACCTATGGTCGGGCCTCGTAGTACGCGTTGGTCGGGTGAGGCACGCCTAGCCGCCGAAAGCGAGTGAACCCTGCCGCGTTCACCAGCTCGCGCATGGCTAGTTCCGGCAGCCCGCAAGTGCCGAGGCCAGCGCCACCCGGCTCGGATAGCCCCGAGGACATACAGGCCAGGATGGAGAATGTGTAGAGCATAGGGGCAAACGGGTTCCTAAGGTTCCCCTCAAAGGTGGGTGCGCAGTCGATGTCCACGATGAACCATATGCCATCGGGGCTCACGGCGGCGCGGATGGCGGTCGCCACTTGGTCAGGCTGCGTCATGTCGTGGAGACAGTCGAAGGTGGTGATAAGGGCGAAGCTTCCGTCCGTCGGCAGCGGGTCGCTGGTCACGTTGTGAAAAGCAACGTTGTCCGTTCCGGCCTCCTCCCGGTTGGCTTGAGCGCGGGCAATGGCGTGCTCCGATATCTCGTAACCGTGGAACTCGGACTGCGGGAAGGCTCTCGCCATCTCGATTAGTGCGATACCGGTGCCGCATCCAACATCCGCGACCTTCGCCCCCTCCCTGAGTTTGGCCACTACTCCGTCGAGCCAGGGCAACGCGACCGGTACAAGCACCTGACGGTACCAGTTGCGGAATAGCTGCTCACCGCTAGCAGCGGCATCTGGCCCAAAGCCGTCAAACGAGAGGCCCAGCCCGGTGCGAAACGACTCCGGCAGTCGCTCAACCATACCCATTTTTCTCGGCAAGGAATCGAACTGGTGCCCTAGGAACATCACGTGGTTCTCGTCAGCGAGAAGAGGTACGAGCTCCATGGGCAGTTCGAATCGACCGTCATCCCGGTAGCCGATCACACCTGCCGTTGCCTGGCCGCGCAACCACTCCAGGATCCACCGCTCGTGGAGCCCTGTGCGGGCTGCCAGGTCAGCACTTGTCACCGGCCCAGCATCCTTCAGCGCCCGGTAGAGGCCAAGTCGAAGCCCGAGGCAGACCATGATGGAGACGTGGGCACGCACCATCATGTCTACCAGGTGTCGGACTGGCACCGGCCAGGCCGCTGGATCTCCTCCCCTTCTAGTGGTCATGGCGCATCTCCTCTCACATAGAGGACACGTGGAGGATGGTTACTCCCACCGCAGCTCGTACAGCCGCACCGGCTCGTCGAAGCCGCGCAGGGCCACCTCACCGCGGTCGGCGAACAGGAAGTCCTTCCCCTTGGCCAGCTCCCTGACGACATTGGACACCAGTATCTCGCCGCCCTTCGCCGCCGCTGCAATCCGAGCCGCCTCTATTACCGCCGTCCCGAACAGGTCCTTCTCCTCCGCTATCGGCTCCCCGGCGTTCAGCCCGACCCGCACCAGTATCGGCTCCTCCGCCGTCTCGTTGTGCTCCGCGAACGCCCTCTGCTTGGCGACGGCGCACTCCAGGGCCCGCGTCGCCGAGGAGAACGACGTCATGAAGCCGTCCCCCGTCGTCTTCACCTCCGAGCCAGCATGTGACTTCAGCGCCTCCCGCACCGTGCGCTCGTGCTCCCGCAGCACCTCCCTCGCCTTGGCATCGCCCAGCCGCTGGGTAAGAGCCGTGGAGCCTTCCACGTCCGTGAACAGGATGGTGTGAACCGTGGCAACGTCGACGCTCCTCGCCTTCGTCGCCTCATCCACTTCCACATTCAGGAACCGCCTGATCTCACGGATGATCACGTCGCTCTGCCGCCAGACGGCCGCGGTTGTCGCTTCGTAGGGCACGAACGTCGCTTGCGGCAACCGCGCCGCCACTTCCCGCCCCAGCGCAAACGGTATTATCGGATCGCTGCGTGCGTGCATCACCAGGGCGGGAGCAGAGACGCGATCCGCCAATTCTTCAACGTCGACCGAGAACAGCGTCTTGAGCAGAGCGGCCTGCGTCTCGGGATAGACTGCTGCCCTCTGGGTCCTGCGGACTTCGATCTCCTCCTCGCGCGGGAGGATGGGCTGGTCGCTGAAGTCGGCTATGGGGAAGCCGAAAGTGCCAGCGTAGTCCACCAGCACCCTCTGGCGGTCCGGTGCTGTGATCTTCCCGCCGCGCAGGAAAGCGCTGCACAGGATCATTTGGCTCACACGTTCAGGGTGCTCCGCGGCGTAGCGGATAGCGATCGGTCCGGCCAGGATACCCAGGCTCAGGAGGGGAAAGCGATCAAGGTTCAGGTGATCGACCACGGCCTCCAGGTCCCTTGTCAGGGACTCAAGCGACAAGTCCGACACCTCCCTGTCGGATAATCCGCCGCCACGCATGTCATACCTGATGAGCGTGAAGCCTTCCGCCAGCGCCTTCAGGAAGCCTCGCGAGAACGCGATTTCCCACTCCAGTTCCAAGTGCTGAGGCCAGCCACAGGCGTAGACCAGCGGCGGCCCTTCACCCAGGGTGGCATAGGCGATGCGGACGCCGTCGCTGGCGGTGCAGAAGCGTATCTGCTGTTCCATCTGGGGCTCGCTCTCCTGACGCGGCAAGCATATCGCCGAAGGAGACAGCCGTCAAAGTACGCCGACGGCCGCCACAATCTCAACCGATGTGCCGAGAAGGACGACACCGACCGCCGGTGCTATAATCCGCCCGGACGAGGGGAAGGCTGGTGGTGCCGCCTGGATCCTGTTCCTGCACCCATGATCGACGCCGCAGTCACCGCCGTACTCGACAGACTCGAACGTCAGGATGCCCTGCAACGGCGGGGAAATCTCTCCCGCCGCAAGCGGCTGCGCCAGGTGACCCCCGAGGTGGGCCGTCTTCTGCACACCTTGGTGCTCTGCACCCGGCCCCGCTTCATCCTGGAGATCGGCACCTCCGGCGGCTACTCCACCATGTGGCTCGCCACAGCGGCCAGGTCTGTGGGCGCCGCCGTGGTCACCCTGGAGATCGATCCTCGGAAGGTTCAACTGGCAACGTCTAACCTCCGTGAGGCGGGCCTCAATGATGCC
>CAYFYG010000297.1:0-3161 GCA_964347225.1 uncultured Dehalococcoidia bacterium
GCCTCCAACAAGGGTTTCTCTTCCGGCTCCAGCACCTCCACGTAGCTGAGAATGCGCTCCAGCGCCTCGTCAACAGTGATCACCGTAGGTCACCTCTCATCGCTTCACGATTCCTCCACCGTCCGCACCACCTCGTCCACCAGTCCCTCGATATACTTCTCCCCGGCCGCAGCCGAGGCCCGCCGCGGGTCGCCGAAAACCCCGTTGTCCGCCAGCACGTGTACGCCTTCCTCGAAGAACCGCTGCATGCCGCTGGCCAGGTCACCAACATATCCCGACTTCGCACGCTCCATGCGCGCCAGCTCCGGTCGCAGCGCCAGCATCATCGAGGTCTCCCACTCTCCCGCGTGGATGCCGCCCTCCGCGGCGGTGATGCCCAGCTCCGCGCCCGTCGCCGTCATCGCCCTCGCTAGCACGCCCACGTCCGTGAAGGCTATGACCTTGACACCCTCCAGTGGTCCGAGCTTTGCCAGCGCCTCTCCCAGCGGCCGGAAGTTGCCTCCGTGCGTCGGCAGCAGCACAATCCGCTTGAAGCCGTGACGGGCCAGCGTCTTCACGATATCCCCGATGACGCGGTGATACGTCTCTTCCTCCAGCGAGATCGTGCCTGCGAACGCCAGGTGGTGGCGGGAGCAGCCCACGGGGATCGTCGGTGCCAGGAAGGCATTCAGCCGGCTTGCCGCCCTCTGTCCGATCTCATCGCCGAACATCGCGTCCGTTCCCAGGGGAAGGTGTGGCCCGTGCTGCTCCACCGCTCCCAAGGGCACGACGACCGTATCTCGTCCCCCTTCCACTTGCGCCTGTACCTCCGGCCAGGTCATCCTCTCCAGAAGCAGCACACCCATTCTTCCTTCTCCCCCGGATTCCCGCTCAGGCGCACAGACAAGATAGTGGCGCCTGGGCGCCACGGTTCTGGCACCTATCGGTCGCCGCTGGCGGCTAGCTCAGATGGATTACCAGACAGGTTGTCGTGCGCTGCACGCCCTCCACCTGCTGGATAGCGTCCGTTATCGCCCGCCCCACCTTGTCCAGGTCGTCTGATTCCAACAGGGCGATGACGTCGAAGGGGCCCGTTACCGCGTCCACCGAGACTACCCGTGCGTCGGGAAACTGGAGCTTCTGCAAACCCTCGGCCACGCTCTTCGCCTTCCCCACCGCTGACTCTATCAACACGTAGGCTCTCGTCATGCTCTCCCTCCTTTCCGCCGCTGGCCTGACTGCCGAAATCATACCGCCTGATGCGTCCCTGTCAAGCTGGGCACCGCGTTGCCCCTACCCCACGGCAAGCCCTATAATGACCGCGTCCCTGACCCCGCCCTGCCAATGCCTTCTGACAACGAGTCGCTCACACAGATAGAGACCCAGGCTCGACGCGAGCTCGATGCTGCGCCCGATGAGGATGCACTGGAGCGCTGGCGAGTTGCCTTCCTGGGACGGCGCGGGCGCCTCACCCTGGTGCTCCGCAGCCTGGCCGACCTCCCCGTAGACGAGCGCAAGAGGGTCGGCGCCCACGCCAACCGCCTCAAGCGGGATCTCGAGGGCGCTCTCCAGGAGAAGAAGGCTGAGCTCGCCCGATCTGCCACCGACGCCCTCGTCGAGGAACGGATCGATGTCACCCTCCCAGGGCCTCCTCTCCCCCGCGGCCGCCTCCACCCGACGACCCAGACATTGCGCGACGTGCTCGATTCCTTCGTCAGCATGGGCTTCCAGGTCGTGGAGGGCCCCGAGATCGAGTGGGATCACTACAATTTCGAGGCCCTTCGTATTCCCAAGGACCATCCCGCCCGCGACATGTGGCAAACGCTATGGATCGACTACGAGCAGGACGGCGAGCGGCCTATGCTCCTGCGCACCCACACCTCGCCCATGCAGATTAGGGTGATGGAGCAGACGCAGCCCCCCATCCGCGTCGTCGTCCCCGGCAGGTGCTATCGTCACGAGGCGACGGATCCGACCCACGAGTGGATGATGACCCAGGTAGAGGGGCTTGCCGTGGACGAGGGCATAAGCCTGGGTGACCTCAAGGGCACTCTGGCCGACTTCGCCCGCCGCATCTTCGGCCCCGACCGCAAGGTTGCCTTCCGCTGCGACTACTTCCCCTTCGTCGAGCCGGGCATGGAGTTGCGCATCGACTGCTTCCTCTGTGGCGGCGAGGGCTGCCGCACTTGCTCCCGCACCGGTTGGATCGAGATTCTCGGCGCCGGCATGGTTCACCCTGACATCCTCGACGCCGTCGGCTACGACTCCGAGCGCTACACCGGCTTCGCCTTCGGCATGGGCGTCGAGCGCATCGCCATGCTCCGTCACGGCATCGAGGACATCCGCCTCTTCTACTCCAATGACCTCCGCTTTCTGAGGCAGTTCTGAGGACGGGCGATGCGCGTACCCCTGAAGTGGCTCTCCGAATACGTTGACCTGACCCTCGACTCCCGGGAGTTGGCGGAGCGGCTGACCATGGCTGGGGTGGAGGTCGGAGAGGTGATCACCGCCGCCGGCGAGTGGGACGGAATCTCCGTCGCCCAGGTCGTTGACGTCGCGCGCCACCCTAACGCTGACCGGCTGGTGCTCGCGACGGTGGAGCTGGGAGGCGAGCAGCAGACTGTGGTGTGCGGAGCGCCCAACGTCGCCGCCGGCCAGAAGGTCCCCTTCGCCCGCACCGGCGCGCGCCTCGTCGATGGCCGCACCGGCCAGCCGTCCGTCCTGCGCCCGGCCGTTATCCGTGGCGTTGAGTCCGCCGGCATGGTCTGCTCCGAGAAAGAGCTGGGCCTGTCCGACTATCACGAGGGAATCCTGCTCCTGGCGGACGACGCACCCGTGGGCGCACCGCTGGCCTCCTACCTGGGGGACGTGGTCCTCGACCTCGACCTCACGCCCAACCGGCCCGATCTCCTTTCCATCGTCGGTGTGGCCCGCGAGGTGGCTGCCCTCAGCGGTGGTGTCGTCCGTGAACCGTCCATCGAGTACGCCGCTGCCGGCGAGCCCATCAAGGGCCGTGCCAAAGTGCAGATTGACGATCCCCATCTCTGCCCCCGCTATGTTGCCGCCCTGATCGAGGACATCACAGTGGGGGAATCGCCTCCCTGGATGCAGGAGCGCCTCATGGCCGCTGGGCTGCGCCCCATCAACAACGTGGTCGACATAACCAATTACGTGATGTTGGA
>CAYFYG010000298.1:0-2610 GCA_964347225.1 uncultured Dehalococcoidia bacterium
GACCGAGAACTTCTGGGGAGGGTGGCCTCGCTGACACGGGGCCAGCAGCGCTGGCTGCGCACCGTCCTCCAATCTGTCGTCACCATGGAGTCCGCCACGCGGTGGCCTGCTGGAAAGGAACGCCCCCGTCGCGCCGGGCCGCGACGCACCGAGCGTGAGCCCGTGCAAGAGACGCGACGTCAGGACCTGGACGACCTCCTCAGCGGCGAGGGCGTCTCCGAGGAGGACTATCCCGAACTGGCCGATGAGCTCGAGGGGATAGGCGAGATCGCCGATCTCCTGCGGGAGAGTGGCCGGGAGCGTCGCCGCTTCGGCGAGGAGATTATGCGCCTCTTCGAGGGCTCCGACCGCTCCGACGAAGACGATGAAGAGGACGAGGCTGGCCGCTTGAACTGAGGCTCGCCGCCGTCCAGGCTTCCGTCCAGGCTACATCGTTACTAGGTCTTCGCCCCCGTCGATGTCGATAACGTTTCCCGTCACCCAGGAGTTGTCGTCGCTGGTCAGCAGGGCTATCGTACGAGCGACGTCGTCCGGAGTCGTGATGCGGCCGCCTGGGTTGCGCGCCTGCGCGAAGGAGAGCATCTCCTGGTGGCCGGGGATCTTGCGCAGTGCAGGCGTGTCGGTGACCCCGGCCTGGATGGCGTTGACTGCGATACCGCGGCGGGAGAGCTCCACCGCCAGGTGCTTCACGTGGTACTCCAGCGCCGCCTTGGCGCAGCCCACCGGCCCGTAGTCGGGGAGCACCCGGTGAGACCCCGACGAGGTCATGGCGAACACCTTGGAGCCGGGGCCCAGCAGGTCCCGGTAAAGGAGGTCCTGCACCCAGTACACCAGGCTGTGGGCCATCACGTCCAGCGTCATCTCCATCTGGGCCCGGCTGACCGCCTCCTTTGGCTCTGGCGGCACATATGAGCGGAGGGTGCCGAACGCTAGCGAGTGCATCAGCAGTTTGGCGTGCTCTTCCTGGGGCAGTCGCTCGCGGATGGCGTCTATCACCTTGGCCCGCTTGGCGTCGTCGGCCGCGTTGGTGTTGAAGAATATCGCCTGGCGGCCAAGATCCTGAATGGCGTTCACGAGGCTCTGGGCCTGCGGGAGGGTGGCTCGCATGTCCAAATGGACGCCGAAGATGTTCATGCCACACCGCGCCAACTCCAGAGCTGTGCCCGCACCGTGCCCACTGGAGGCGCCCAGGATGAGCGCCCATCGATCTTTCAGGTTCTCGATCACAGAGCCTCCTTGCGAAGTCAGGTACGGTGGTACTGGTGTCAACTCAGGGATAGCGATCGGAGGTACTGCCTGAGGGCCGGCCCGCTGTCCTCGCGGCCCAGCGCCAAAGCGACCGACGCTTGCAGAAGTCCCATCGGACGCCCGGTGTCGAATCGCTCGCCCTCGAACTCACAAGCGAACAAAGGATGGTCGGCCTCCAGCAGCATCGCCAGGGTGTCTGTAAGCTGGATCTCGCCACCGGCCCCAGGCGGCGTGCGCTCCAGCAGCGGCCAGATATCGGCTGTCAGTACGTAGCGCCCCACGGTGGCCAGCTCCGAGGGCGCCTCCTCCGGCGATGGCTTCTCCACGATTCCATGGACGCGGTATACTCGATCCTCCACGCGCTCCGGTGTTATGACCCCATAGTGCACCACCTCCTGGCGTGGCAGGTGCTGGACAGCAATGACGCTGCTCCCGTGCCGTTGGTGCACGTCCATGAGCTGGCGGATAGCGGGCACATCGGAGACGATAATATCGTCGGGAAAGAACAGGGCGAAGGGTTCCTCGCCGACCACGTGATGGGCCATGAGGACCGCGTGGGCTATTCCCCGCCGCTCCTTCTGGCGAACGAATGACATGTTCACCAGATCCGCCACCCGCTGTACCTCTCGCAGCTCCATCTCCTTGCCCGCCCTCTCTAGGAGCTGTTCCAGCTCAGGGTTGCGGTCGAAGTGGTCTTCCACGGAGCGCTTCGCCCCGGCGCTGACGATCGTCACATGGTTCAGCCCGGCCGCTACTGCCTCCTCCACGACGTACTGGATGACGGGCTTGTCCAGAAGGGGCAACATCTCCTTGGGCACCGCCTTGGTGGCCGGTAGGAAACGGGTACCGTGGCCCGCGGCCAGGATCACCGCCTTTCGGATGGTCATAGGGAGGGGCGCTCCTTTCTGATGTCTGCCGGCAGGCGGTCCTATCTGCCGGTAGTCTACATCAGGGGTGGGCCGCTAGCAAGCGAAAGCCGTTGTCGGAGCCTGGGCGGCATCCTCAGGCAAATGGCGACATGTATGGTCAACCAGCAGCGTCACGGTTCTGCCACATCCCGCTTTTTCCACCGTTCGGTTCGCCTTGACAGCACAGCACGTCGCCGTGATAGGATAACTCGCGGTCGTGCTAGACGGGGAGCTAGCGGTGCCCTGTACCCGCAATCCGCTATAGCGGGGTTGAACTCCCGCTCGAGGTCTGGGCTCTGCAGGGACTGCCTCAGATAAGCGGCGTTGAGGATCCGGCCCTGCGCGGCGAGGTGCCACGAACCCCGTCAGGCCCGGAAGGGAGCAGCGGTAAGTGGTCAGCTTCGGGTGCCGTGGGCAAACCGGGTCGGAGTTGGCTGTCAGGGCAAGCCTGCCG
>CAYFYG010000299.1:0-11060 GCA_964347225.1 uncultured Dehalococcoidia bacterium
GATGACGGTGTGGAGACGTTCCTCGCTTTCCCGCAGGGCCTCCTGTGCCCGCCTGCGCTCCGTGATGTCGCGAGCGATTGCATGTACGGCCACCGGCTTGCCGTCCTTCAGGATCAATCGCGGATTGGTCTCCAACCACACCGTACGGCCATCCTTGGTGATGATTTCCACCTCCGCGGTCGTTGGCGCTTCTCCAGCGAATTGTCTCTTGAGAAGTTCGGCTGCGTGCTCGTGATATGCGGCGGGCGCGAGCTGCGCAATCCTCAGGTTCGACAGTTCCTCCAGTGTGTACCCTGTCACGCGTTCGCCCGCCTTGTTGAGGGATGTGATCTTCCCCGGAGGGTCGAAGGTGTACGCGTAGACGATGTCGTTGGCATTCTCGAACAAATCGCGGTATCGCTCTTCGCTCTCTCGCAGGCTTTCCCCCTGCCGGAGGCTCTCCAGGGAGAGGCCAAGGGCGACGCCAACGCTGCTCAAGAGCTGACCATCCCTCAGGTCTGGGCTCCTCCTGCGGCCCACGAGGGCGAGGACGCCGATGGGCTGCCGAAGGGCTGACACGGGGATGAAGACCAAGCCATCCTTACGGCTCACGCCACTCTCCCCCGACCAGCCGCCCGGAAGCTTGAACGGCATCGGCTGCTGGGAACGCATTGTCTCCCGGATCTCGCGCACTCCCGCCTGCAAGAGGCCTTCGGCCGCCTCCCGGCCCATGCCGGAGACCGACGTCAAGTCGAAGTCGTCGCCGTTGCAGAGAGCGAGGAAGGCAGCGCGAGTGCCCATCAGGCGCTGGATGACGACCAGGGAGTGCTGGGCGGCTGAGTGCAGCTGGTGACCGGAGCCGAGCTCCGCCAAGAGCACGCCAGGGTAGGCGCCGCGCTTGCGGAGCTTGAACACCTGCCAAAAGGCGAGCTCAGTGGCGACGGTGGCGATGATGAGTCCCACTGTCCAGGAGGTGAACACCTGTCGGAGCTCATACCCGAAAACGAAGAGGTACAGGGGGCCGTAACCCAAGATGGCCAAGTACACGCCGATCCGGGTCCATCGTTTGGCTGAACGGCTCCCGCGGAGGGGGTCGGCAGTAAAGGCAGAGCCGAGCGCCTGTGTCGCCTCGGCTCCGCCAGGAGTGTCGCGAACCGCCCCTTCGTTAGCCATATTTGCAGACGAAAACCACCTCACCATTCAGCTACTGAGACGTGAAGAACGTACGCAGTGTTACGTATGCAGCTTTACAGAAGAAGAACGCCCGCGGGACTGGGCCGATGCCTGTGGCTGTTCCCAATCCATCGCGTGGCTCCCGACGTCGCATTCCAACAGGATGCCGGGGACAGAGACTATCTCTGTGCGATCTCGGATGCATGTAATTCCCTTCGGCATCGCTCCATCGAATGCAGGCAGCGCTGTCAACCTCCCGGACGTCGTGCCGATCAAGTGGCCGGCACTTACACCTGGTTGCCCACGTTGAACCCGACCCCTCAAGCCGCAACGGATTCGCGGTCGCTTCCGTTTCCCTTCCTTTGCGACGGCTGTATCATGAGTTCGGTCAGGCTCGTGAAGGGATATCCCCCATGACAGCGAGCGGAGAGAGTCGTAGAGAGAGCGACTCCATGGGCCCCATGGAGGTCCCTGCCGATGCCTACTATGGCGCCTCCACGCAGCGCGCCGTCCTCAACTTCCCGCTCAGCGGCCTCCGCTTTGGCCGCCCCTTCATCCGCGTTTTGGGCCTGATCAAGCAAGCCTCCGCCCGCGCCAACGCTGACCTGGGCCTGCTCGACGCCAATATCTCCGAGGCGGTACAGCAGGCCGCCCGTGAGGTCGCCGAAGGCAGGCTCGACGACCAGTTCGTGGTGGACGTCTTCCAGACCGGTTCCGGCACCTCCACCAACATGAACGCCAACGAGGTCATCGCCAGCCGGGCCAGCGAGCTACTGGGTGGGGAACGCGGGGGTCGGCTCGTCCACCCCAACGACCACGTCAACCTGGGCCAGTCCTCCAACGACGTCATCCCCACAACGATCCACCTTTCCGCCCTGACGGAGATGGAGGGACGGCTTGTCCCTGCCCTGGAGCGTCTGCGCCAGGCCCTGGCCGACAAGTCGGAGGAGTTCTGGAGCGTTGTCAAGACGGGCCGCACGCACCTCCAGGACGCCACACCCGTGCGCCTGGGCCAGGAGTTCCTGGGCTACGCAGGCCAGATGGAGCGGGCCGTACGCCGCCTGCGCCGCGTCCGGGACGAGCTGTCGGAGGTGGCCCTCGGCGGCACTGCCGTCGGCACCGGGGTCAACACCCACCCGCAGTTCGCGTCCCGCGTCTGCGCCCTGCTCGCCGAGGAGCTGGGCGTGCCGGTGCGGGAGACGGACAACCACTTCCAGGCCCAGAGCACCCTGGACGCCGTGCTGGAGACCAGCGGCAGCCTGCGCACCGTCGCTGTCAGCCTGATGAAGATCGCCAGCGACATCAGCTGGTTGGGCTCGGGCCCACGCGCCGGCCTAGGCGAGCTAGAGTTGCCGGAGGTGCAACCCGGGAGCTCTATCATGCCGGGCAAGGTCAATCCCGTGATCCCGGAGTCCCTGATCCATGCCTGCGCGCAGGCGATCGCCAACGACACCGCCGTGTGCCTAGCCGCGCAGGGCGGCTACTTCGAGCTGAACACGAGGATGCCTCTGGCCGCTCACAACCTCCTCCAGGCGATCGGGCTCCTGGCCGCCGCCGTCGATAACTTCAGCGAGCGCTGCGTTAGCGGCCTGCGGGCTACCGAACGCGGCCCTCAGATTGTGGAGCAAGGTCTGGCCATCGCCACTGCGCTGGCCCCCATCATTGGCTACGACGCCGCGGCGGCCATTGCCAAGGAGGCGGCGGCCAGCGGCCGCACCGTCCGCGAGGTGGCGAGTGAGAGGACGAACCTCTCGCAGGAGGAACTCGACCGCATCCTCGACCCGACCGCAATGACCGAGGCCGGTCTCGGGGGCGGCCCCGTCAGCGGCTAAGAGGCCTAGCGCCCGCGCGGGTCCAGAGCGTCTCGCAG
Source organism: uncultured Dehalococcoidia bacterium (assembly GCA_964347225.1). Lineage (GTDB taxonomy): Bacteria > Chloroflexota > Dehalococcoidia > SM23-28-2 > RBG-16-64-32 > DAOUMF01. The sequence goes on from CAYFYG010000299.1 coordinate 3,023, forward strand.
TCCGTCACCCAGGAAGGTGAAACAGAGCATCAGCAGGGCGATCGCGCTGGCCGGGAAGATCACCACCCAGACGTTCAGCTCGATATACCTGTAGCCATCGCCGACGAGCCTGCCTAGGCTGGCCGTCGGCGGCGCTATCCCGATTCCGATGAAGCCTAGGACGGCCTCGGCGAAAATCGCCAGGGGGATGCCGAACACCACCGCCACGATCACCGGGCCCAGGGTGTTCGGGAGCATGTGCTGGTAGACGACCCGCCACGTCGATGCCCCCATCGCTCGCGCTGCCAGCACGAAGTCGCTTTCCTTCAGGGAGAGCATCTGCCCCCGCACCAGGCGGGCGACGGTCACCCAGGCGACGAATGCGATGGCGACTATGATTTGCAGCACGGGATCGCCCAGGATGGGCCAGTCGCGACCCTCCAGGGCTGAGCGCAGAAGGATAATGAACAGCAGGTCGGGGAAGGCATAGGCGAGGTCGGTGAGCCTCATCATTATGTTGTCGAGCAGTCGCCCGCCCAGAGCGGCGATCCCGCCCACCAGCAGTCCGATAGCTAGGACGAAGACCTGGACGCCCAGGCCTACCTGGAGGGAGATAAACGTGCCCTGTAGCACCCGCGCCCAGTTGTCGCGGCCCAGCTGGTCGGTGCCGAAGAAGTGATCCTGGCTGGGGCTTATCTGGACAACATCGTAGTGCTGCTTGCTCGGTTCGTAGCGCTGCACCACGTCAACGTAGTTGCCGAGGACCGTAAGGGTCACGATCGCGGCCAGGACGATGAGGCCGACCATGGCCAGGCGGTTGCGGATTAGCCGTCGGAAGGCGTCGGACCACAGCCCCCGCTCTCGCCCGGGGACGAACTCCTCGGGCGCCTCCAGCGGCGAGACAGCTTCCGCTTCAGTCATGACTCAGCTCACCGATACCTGATCCTGGGATCGACGACGGCGTATAGGAGGTCCACCACCAGGTTGGCGACCGCGACGACCAGGGCGTAGAAGATGGTGGTGCCCATGATAACGCCGTAGTCACGGGCGAACACGGCGTCCACGAAGTGACGGCCGACCCCAGGGATGGCGAAGAGCTTTTCCACGATGAAGGAGCCGGTGACCAAGAAGGCGAAGATAGGGCCCAGGACGGTCAGGATAGGCACCATGGCGTTCTTCAGGGTGTGTCGAAACACCACCACCTGTTCGCGTAGCCCTTTGGCGCGGGCCGTGCGGACGTAGTCCTGCCGGAGCACCTCCAGCATGCTGGCCCGGGTAATGCGGGCGATGTAGGCGGCGGGCAGGGTGCCCAAGGCAACGACGGGCAGGACCATCTTGCGATAGTTGCCAAACTCCCAGCCCAGGACGTCGAACCAGCCCAGTTGGACGGAGAAGATGATCACCAGAAAGGTGGCGATGATGAAGTTTGGCATGGCAGTACCGATGGTGGCGAAGAAGACCCCCACATAGTCCCCGATCCTGTTCTGGTTGAGGGCGGCGATGACGCCCAGGGTCATGCCGAAGACCACGGCGTAGAGGAAGGCGATGGAGCCCAATTGGGCTGACACTTCGATGCCTTCCCTCAGAAGCTGAGACACTTCGTGGTCGCCCCGGAAGGAGAGGCCGAGGTCCAGATGGGCGAGATCCCACAGATACAGGACGTATTGGTGCCAGATCGGCTTGTCCAGGTTGTAGCGGGCGTCCAGGGCCTGCTGCACGGATTCAGGGATCGGCTTCTCTGAGGCAAACGGGCCACCAGGCACCGTGTGCATCAGGAAGAAGGTGACCGTGGCGATCGCCCACAGCACGGGGATCATCCAGAGGATGCGGCGGATAACGTACCCGGTCATGAAATACAGTCTACCGTAGAAACGGGGACGGGGGCCATTCGACCCCCGTCCCGGGTCCTGCCGATTCCTGCGTGGCTGCTATTCGGCCGCGAGCCCCCAGTTCTCCGGGAACTGCGGCAGGAAGTGGTCCTCCAGAGTGGGCTGGACGCCCAGGAGATCGGGGCTGATCATGTAGAAGTTGCCCCTATGGTAGAGCGGCGCGATGCCGCACATGGTAGTGACAACGAGTTCCTCCGCCTCCTGCAGAAGCCCGAACCGTGTCTCCTGATCTTGCTCGACCTTCGCCAGGTCCAGGGCGGCGTCGATGTCGGGGTCGCTGCACTCATACTTGTTGATGGAGGCGCCGGTGTCGTAGAGACCGATGAGCCAGTTCTCGGCGTCCGGGTAGTCGTGGCCCCAACCGCCGATCAAGAGCTCGAAGTTGCCCTCGTTGAACGCCTCCTGACGCGTCTGGCTGTCCACCTGCTCGATGTCCAGGTCGATGTTGAGGTTGTCCTTGAACTGGGCCTGGATGAACTCCGCCGTCGCCAGCTCGGTCGCGTCGTCCCGGATGATCAGGCCTACGCCAGGGAACCCCTCGCCGTCCGGGTAGCCGGCATCGGCGAGAGCCGCCTGCGCGGCTGCGACGTCGAAGCCGATTACGTCGTCGAAGATGCCTTCCTCGCTGGCGCCGGGCTCTTCGGCCGGCACCCAGTTCGTCGTCGGGATCACGCCGTTGTTGAACACGACCTCCGCCAGGGTTTCCCTGTCGATCGCTCGCGAGAGAGCCAGGCGGACGTTCTCATCGCTCAGCAGCTCATCCGGCATGTAGTAATGGAGCCCAATGGTGATCGGCAGCGGCTGCTCAACGAAGTCGGGTTCGCCTCGAACCAAAGGCAGGTCCTGCTGGCCCACGCGAGTCATGTCCAGCTCGCCTGCCTGGTACGCCCGCAGCGCCACCGAGAAGTCATCGATGATCCTGAGCGTGATCTTGTCCAGGTGAGGGGCTGGTTCCAGCGCCCAGTTGGGGTTGGGCTCAAGCGTCAGGTGGTCTCCGAGCTGCCATTCCGTCACGCAGAACGGGCCGTTGCACGGAGTGTCCGGCGGGGCCGGCCAGTCGGCGTCGACGGACGCCAGCGTCTCATCCGGCGCCGGATAGGTCGGCCAGAGGGCCAAGATCGACTGGAACGTGACCTTGGGGGCGGCCAGCGTGATCTCCAGCGTCAGGTCGTCCACCGCTCTGACGCCCACCAGGCCCTGCAGCTCGGCCTTCTCCTCCGCGGTCGCCTCAGTCGCCGCGTAGTAGTCATCACAGCCGACAAGGTTTGCGGCATACGAGGAGAGGATGTACTGGTAGTGTCCTGCGATGTCAGGGTTGCAGGTGCGCTGGATACCGAACACGAAGTCGTTGGCGTCCAGCGTCTCCCCGTTCCCCCACATCATGCCGTCCTTGATCTTGATGGTGTAGGTCAGCCCATCCTCCGAGACTTCCGGCAAGTCCTCGGCGTAGGCCGGCTGCAGCTTGCCGCCGGGCAGCAGGTCATACAGTCCCCGCGTAATCATCTGCTCGATGGTAATGTCCAGGGAATAGTCGGAGATGTGCGGGTCCAGGAATTCCGGCTCGGTGGCGTGGACGACGATTTCGCCACCCTCCTGGACGTCCCCCACGGGAGTCTCCCCCGGACCTTCTTCCTCCTCGTCCTCGCAGGCGGCAAGCGCCACCACCGTGATGCCGATGACCAAGGCCAACAGCCACAGCCATCGCATTGTTCGCGGCCAGTTCATTGTGGGTCTCCTTTCCTATCGCCTCTTGGCCAGCGGCAACATACTCCTATTGGCCACGTAGTGCAACTCCCTTCGCGGAGAGCACCCACACATAGAACGAGATGACGACATCAAGGTTACCTGGCCCCATGCCACTGGCTCCGGGCGGATCTAGGTCAGAGAGGCGCGATCTCGCGAGGGACCCCTCGCGATCAAGGGGAGGAAAAGCTCGACAAGGACGACAAGAAGCCCCACCCCAATGATGACATCACCGATGCTGAACACCGAGAAGGGGCCTGGTGAGTCCCAGGTGAAGCGGTCCGTGAGCCACTGTAGATCGGTGTCGCCTTCCTCCAGGAGGACGTTCTTGCTCAGCGGTACTGCGTCGCCCACCTGGAGCTGCGCGAGCTCTTTTTCAAGGCCAGCCTTCTCCATGTTGGCAGGCGAGATGGGCATAAGGCCACCGTTGGCCACAATGGCCAGGAAGTTAAGTAGTGTGCCGGCCCCGATGACCAGGAACCCCACTCGCCGGTGGTTGACGGCAATGAACGCCAACAGGAGGACGTACGATGCCGGGAAAACGAACCTGCGGAGTTCCTCCGCTTCCCCGAAGCCCACGTAGATGACGCCGAGCTGAGCTGCAATCGCTGCCAGAGCCAGCCCGCCGAAGCGAATCTCAAGCTTCGACAGGCCAGCCCACCATTGCTTCGTCAAGATCGAGCAAGTGGGAAGACTGAGAAGTCAGGGAGCGGGACGTTGTTCAGTTTGAGGGGACGAACTCCTCGGACAGTCTAGCCCCAGCGGAACCCGGCCACAGAGGATGCGACCAGGGCGCCGACGACAGCGAGCGAGTACGCCAGGTACAGCAGTCGCGCCTTCATGGTACCCCCTTTCCGCTTACAGATTCCCCGGTTAAGGGTACTCAATTGATACCCCAATATCATCGGGATGTCAAGAGGGTAATGATAGAAATGTCGAAGAGTCCAGGTCGAAAAGCGAGATTGAGCGGGTTATGGTAAAGAAGGAGCCGCCGGGAGGCCTCTCACTAGGCCGGCCCGGCCGCTATGGCAGTCCGCTTCTCTCTGGCTCAGGAGCACCACTGTGCCACGACCGGCTCCCCGTCCACGCTGTCCATCGGCACATAGCGGACGACGTGCAGATCTGAGCTGAAGCACCCCTCCCTAAACACAAGGTGCTCCAGAACCATGGAGCCCGGTGTACTGTCCAGGGGAGGCTGGGCACAGCTACCCCCCTGGACAGCACAGGCAGTGATGGCCGAAGAATTGTCCTCCGCTTCGGTGGAACGGAGCAGGGAGTTCTGTCCAGCTACCACCGCAAGCAGAAACGCCACGAACAGTACGATCAGACCAAGTCTCATCTCTCAGCCAGAGCCTAGATGAATACGCTTTGTCCAGCCACCGTGGCCAGGGCCAGCGCTACCATCACAACCAGCAAACTGAGCCTCATCTTCAACCTCCAGCACCAGTTTGCCAGACCCCTCTCGCCAAAATCTCGCCACAAACTCCGCAGTGTCGAGTCGAATGACGAAAAAGCCTAGATGAATACGCTCTGCCCGGCCACCGTGGCCAGGGCCAGCGCCAACATCACGACCAGCAAACTGAGCCTCATCTTTAACCTCCAGCACCAGTTTGCCAGACCCCTCTCGCCAAAATCTCGCCACAAACGCGGCGCCCAAACGCAGGAGGGGCGGCCGACAAAGCCGCCCCTCCTGCGCTGTCTGGCGCTGTGCCTTCGCTAGCTAGCGCGAACCTCCGATCTGGCGACAGATCTCTTCGAACTCCGGGATGCCTTCTCCTCCCAGACCTTCGGACACGATGTCGACGTACTTGCGGTAGCAGAAAGCGGCCGCCTCCATCTGTCCGGCGAGGACGTAGTTGCTCATGAGGCGGTACCAAGCGGCCTCATTATATTCGTCCTCGGTGATGATCTGCTGGCACAGGTCGGCGCTGCGCTTGTAGTCGCCGCGCTCGGTGCAGGCACTGGCCAGAGCCGTGAGAAGCCTCATATGCTGCTCTTCCAGTTGCCAGCGCTGCGTCTCCACCCACTCCGAGTAGAACTCCGAGGCGAACTGGCCGGTGTAGAGGGCCCGCGCCTTCTCCATGAGGGCAACCGCCTCATCGCTTTCGGGGGATAGCCCCTCCACCCCTTTCACAGCCTCTTGGAACTCCTCCACATCGAACCAGAAGCCTCCCTGGGGGTCCAGGACGTACCTGCCGCTGTCCTTGGCGACGCACTCCGGGTAGAGGGCCTGACGGAGCCTGTAGAGATTCGAGTGGAAGAGACTGCCGGTCTTCTCATCGGGCAGGTCCGGCCAGAGGGCGGTGACGATCTCTTCCTTTCGCAGCGGCCTACGGTTGCAGAGGAAGAAGAAGAACATCTCTTTGCTCTTCTCGCTGCGCCACTCCAGATCGGTAACCTCCCGCCCGTTCATCTCCACTCGCAGATTGCCGAACCCGTAGGCGGCCAGGCCGGAGACCACCCCTTCCCGCTCCGATTCCTCACCCGCCTTCCCGGCGCTCGCTGGCGTGGCGCTCTTCATCGCCTTCAGAATGCGGGCGTAGTAACCGCCCGCCAGCTTGTGGGCCGCTGCGTACTGAACCAGGAGCGGCGTCCGGCTCGCCTCCAGCCGAAGGAAATGATCGTAGCCCAGCTCCTGCACCAGCTTGGCGGCGGCGTCCAGGCAGTCCAGGGCCAGCCGCTTGCGCTTGAGGGAGAAGTAGACCTCTCCCAGGTGGAAGTACGCCTTGGTCAACTCTCGCTTGGCGTTGCCCTGCTTGAGAAGCGTGACCGCCCGCTCCAGGCAGGTGACGGCCTCTTTCAGGAGACGGCGGTCGCGCCGGATGAGGCCCAGGGTGACGCTGCAGATGCCACGCCAGAAGACCCCGCCCCGCTCTTCGGCGTCGGCCGCGGCCTGCCCGACTGTGGCCTCGGCATCGCCGATGTTGCCGGACAGGCGCTGGGCATTGGCCAGACCATCCATGATGAGGATGCTGAGATAGGCGTCGTCCAACTCGCGGGCCAGGCCCAGGGCACGGCGGTACTGTTGGATCGCCTCGGCCAGCTGGCCGCGGTCGCGCTGGACAGCAGCCAGGGAGTCCAGCAGGTAGGCCTCGGCGTAGACGCTGCCCCTCTGGCGGGCCTTCTCCAAGGCCTGGCGGTTCACCTCCTCGGCGCGGTCGAACTCGCCCTGGAGATAATAAATCATCGCTAGGTTGGTCAGGGTCTGCACCAACAGCTCATCGTTGCCCAGCTTCTGCCAGCGGACGCGGGCCCGCTCCAAATGGCCCACCGACTCATCAAGACGGCCGATACTGGCCAGGGTGATGCCCAACTGGTCGCTGACGTGAGCGATGTTGTAGGCGTCGCCTTGAGCCTGGTAGAAGTCCAGGACGTCCTTCAGCTCCTCCAACGCCTCTGCAAACTCCCCGCACATGCCGCGGGTGATCCCCAGCTCCTTACGAGCCTCGGTGAGCACCGATATCGGCCCGTCGTGCTCCAAGAGGAGCGAGCGCGCCCTGGTCAGGATCTCCTTCGCGTCGTGGTAGGCGCCCTTCATGCGGAGACACATCCCCTTGGTAGCCAGCGCTACCGCCAGCGAGGTCCAGTCGCCCTCCGCCTCGAAGGTCTGGATGGGACGGGCGAGGACGGCGAGGGCTTGATCTTGCTGATTCAGGTAGTGGAGCACGCGGGCTTTCCAGAGCACCAGCTTGGGCTGGGAGTCCAGTTCCTCCCCCGGGATCGCCTCCAGCCACTCGGACAGGGTGTCCCACTTGCCCTGTTCGAAGAGATCTCGGCCCACGCGCTCGGTGACCTGGACGACACGCTCCCAGGCCCTGGCCTGAAGGAGGTGGTAGACGGCCTCCTGCCACTGGGCCTCACGCTCCAACATGGCGGCGGCATCCTGGTTGAGCTTCTTGAACCGCTGGGCCTCCTGCGCCCGCAGGCGGCTCACGAGGAAAGCCCGGAACACCTTGTGGTAGCGGTAGCGCTGCGGATCCGTGCCCTCCCGCGTGACGAACAGATTGCGCCGCTCCAGGTAGTCCATCATCTCCTCGGCGTTATCGACGCCCAGGAGTTCATTGAGCCACTGGGGCTCCATGGCCAGCGGCACCGCGCTGTCCATCAGGAACCGCTGCACCTCCTGCGGCTGCACGCTGAACTGCTCCAGGTCGATGTACTGGAAGAGGGTGTCGGACCCCTTGAGCTGCTCCAGCGATATAGATGTGCGGGCTATCTGGACCTTGTCCACCATGAGGATGAGGGCAGCCGCCCAGCCTTCCGTCACGTCGGCCAGGTGCTGAGCGTCGTCCAGGGATATCTCTTTGTCTAGGATATCGCGGTAGAGCCGAGCCACCTCCTCACAGGTGAAGGCGAAGTCGGTCGCCGTCACCGTCGCCACCTCCTGGCGAACCATCATTAGGGGCAGCACGCCCACATCCGGCTGC
>CAYFYG010000300.1:0-2389 GCA_964347225.1 uncultured Dehalococcoidia bacterium
TCGCCGGGGACTCCGCCGGCGGCGGCCTCACCGTCGCCACCCTCGTCGCCCTTCGCGACGCCCGGGATCCTCTGCCCGCCGCGGCCGTCTGCCTATCCCCCTGGGTCGACATGGAAGGCATCGGCGACTCCATGACCACGAAGGCCCATCTCGACCCCATGGTGACTCGCGAAGACCTTCTGGAGGGGGCGAAGATGTACCTCGGCGACGCCGACCCCCGCACCCCTCTGGCCGCCCCCCTCTACGCCGATCTCGCGGGCCTGCCCCCGTTGCTTATCCAGGCCGGCACGGCCGAGACCCTCCTCAACGACTCCACCCGCCTCGCTGACCGCGCACGGTCGGCCGGCGTAGACGCCACCCTGGAGGTCTGGGACGATATGATCCACGTCTGGCAGGCATTCGCCCTGATCCTCCCCGAAGGTCAGCTCGCTATCGACCGCATCGGCGAGTTCATCAAGGAGCACGTAGGCGCACCCTCAGGAGCGAGGGCCGGAGCACAGTAGGAGCGACGCTGGGCTCACGCGGCAACCCGCGGCCCTCCCTACGCGAACTCCTCCCGCGACTCCTTCGCGAACCGCTCAATCGCTGCCAGCGCCGCCTCGATCCCCGCCATGATCGGCGGCTCAAACACGACGTGCCCCGTCCGCAGCTTCACCCGACTCGTCGCCCCGCCACGGAGGTGAGTGTCGTCACTGGCTCCACCCACGGCACGTTCGGCGGCACCGGGAAGGCACCCGTGTCCGAATGGGGGTGCCGTGACTCGAACCCCACCGCGGACACGATGTGGTCGCTCACCCACACCCAGCCCTACCCCATCTCCTCGACGGCAAGGGCGAACCGACGCATCGTGGCGCCGTAGTGCCAAGGCCCGATGTGCGGCAGGTGCACGCCGAACCGCATCAGGAGCCTCCTTCCTCTGCAAGACGGCTGCCGCAATGGTGCTGGCTATCGGGGCAGGCGTCAAGGCCCAGCGTCAGTATCGACAACCGATCACTTCAGACGCCAAGCTGCGAACAATACGAGAAACGGCGGCCGCATCGCACCGCCGTCGTCAATGTGCCGGTCTACCTAGACGACTTCGCGGACCATCAATGCCGGCCACAGCCCACCAACCAGCTCCATTTGGTGTCTAGCCGGCGGAGGGGGTGGGATTCGAACCCACGGTACCGCACAAGCGGCACAGCGGTTTTCAAGACCGCCCCGTTCAACCACTCCGGCACCCCTCCGCAGATATAAAATACCATTTTTTCACCTAAGCAGCCTTAGCATTTCCCGGCCGCTTGCCAGCAACTCCTCCAGTTGACTGGCGGCCTGAGCCTGGAGGCCATGCACCACATGAGAGTGGAGATATAGCGTGACGTTCACCGTGCAGCGCCCGGCTTTCCCTGAGACGACTTCGGGACGCACGCCCTGTTGCAGCGACAGTGAGGCATCGGCGTGGCGTCGCTCATGTAAGCGGAGGTGTGACCCCCCGCCGCCACCTTCGCCCAGACGTACCCTCAGGCGGTTCGGCGGTACCGTTCATGGGGCAGACCAGCCCGCTTGGGCGACAAACCCTTAATGGGGAACAGCTGGGTCAGCCACAGTGGTAGGCCTATCTCTGGCCTATGTAACGATACGCCGCGCGGGACGTCCATAAGTTGTCCACCAGCGGGCCGGTGTGGCGCCCGAAGGCTCGTTGCGCTGGATCAAACTCGAGGGGGTAGAGAGAGGTGAGCGGAATGATGAAGAGATTCATTCCTGTCGTGGCGGTCCTGCTGGCGCTCGCTACTTTTGGCGCGACGGCGGTGCTCGCGGCACCGGGCGGCAACGGCAATGGCAAGGCTGTGGGCCACGCGAATGGCGGCACCCCGACGCTAACAGTCACACCGAACCCCCACGCCGACCTTGGCCAGTGGGTCACGGTCACGGGGGAAGGGTTCCCGAAGGACACGTCGGTCTTTGTCGTCATCACGGACAGCCCGTCCTTGCTGGAGAAGACAGATCGCGCTGGATCGTTCGAGACTGGGGTGGCCTTTGCTGAGGAGGGCAGTTACACTTTCTCAGCCTGCTACCTCCAGAAGAACGGCAGATGGGACTGCAACAGTACGTCTCCCGTGACCTTGGAAGTTGTTGAATAGCGGCCTCAGAGCGCGCAGAGAGAGGGATCCCGGCTGTGCAGGCCGGGACCCTTTCTTCTGGCTTCCGGTCTCCGTGCAGTAGTTCAGCTTCTCGCTAGCTGGGGATTCAGGGTCGGCGGACAGACGGCGCCCCGGCCAGATGGCCGGGGCGCCGCTGAATTCCGAGCTATCCGTTGCTAGTTCGCCCTGAGGTTACCTCCTTATTGCGCGCTCAGCCAAGTCGGGCAGCCGAGCTTGTTAGCATTGTCCAGTTGTGTGTGGAGAGCCAG
>CAYFYG010000301.1:0-4215 GCA_964347225.1 uncultured Dehalococcoidia bacterium
TGAGACGCCAACTGACTCATAGAACGGCACCATGTGCACTAGCCAGCCGAAGAGGCCATAGAAGAACAGCATCATGGCAAGAGCCAGCACCCAGAAGAGCGGAGTGCGCAGCGCCTCCCCCAGTGTCCAACCTGTCAGGGCCTGGGCCTGGTACGGTTCACTCCTGGCGGGAAGCTCCCCGTCGGGAACGGCGCCTACGTCCGCCGGGTTATTGCGGACCAGCAGCAACCCGATCGGCATGAAGACCACGACAACGACGATGCCGGAGAAGGTGAAGGCCCCGTCCCACCCAAAGACATCGATGATCAGGCGCATCAGAGGCACCACAACGAAACCGCCCAGTGAGAACCCTGTGCCCAAGATGCCCAGAGCCATGCCGCGCCTGCGGTCGAACCAGCGGGAGATCAGCGTCTGGAAGGGGATGAAGAACATCATCTGCCGGGAGACGGCATTGAGTGAGTTGTAGCCGTACCACTGCCAGAGCTCCGTCGTGGTGGCCAGGAGCACGTAGGTCGCAGCCGTGAGCGTCGTGCCCACGATGATCGCCAACCTTGGGCCGCGGGCGTCGATCCACCTACCGACCACCGGCCCCGATAGGCCACCAATCAGCAGCGAAACCGAAAAGCCGAGCGATACCTCTGTGCGCGACCAGCCGAACTCCTCTTCCAACGGGCCTATGTACAGGCCGTAGGACCAAAAGGAGACGCCACTGCCCAGGGCCATCGCGACCACGGAGCCGGCCAGGAGCCACCAGCCGTAGAAGATCTGTCGGCGCCCACTCAACGTCGAGCTGATGTTTCGCACGTTCGATGCAAGAGAATGGAGTGAAGTCCGGCGGTCGAGCCAGGGGCCCAGTGTGCTCGCCGACTGGACAGGCTTCATTATAGCGAGGCACGAGGGCCACCGAATGCCGCCTTTGGACGGCGCTCCGGTCCCTGGTGTTCCTGCTGGATTCCGCTTCGCTCAGCCGGCGAATCAAGCCGAAGCCCGGAACAGCTCGATGCTTGTAGAATAGCGAGCGGGGTGCCAGATCCAGAGTCGCCGTGCGCTAAGGAGAGGCAGGAGGCAGGCATTCATGAGCAACACTGACGTGCATCCGCTGATCCGAGAGGGTCGCATCATGGTAGTCCCGGGCGTCTATGACGTCCTCTCAGCCAAGATCGCCGAGAGGGCGGGCTTCCCGGCAGTCGTTCTAACGGGCTACGGCGTCTCGGCGAGCCACCTGGGCGAGCCGGATTTCGGGATTCTTACCCAGTCCGAGGTGCTGGATGTGGCTCGGCGCGTGACGGCGGCCGTGAAGATCGGCGTCATCGTGGACGGAGACACGGGCTACGGCGGGCCCCTCAACGTCCAGAGGCTAGTGAGGGAACTGGTCGCGATGGGCGCCCGAGGCGTCATCCTGGAGGACCAGCGCTGGCCCAAGCGGTGCGGCCACATGCGGGGCAAGGAAGTGATCGAGGCCGAGGAGCACGCGGCCAAGATCCGGGCCGCCCGGGACGCCCGGGGAGAGGCCCGCTTCATGATCACGGCCCGTACCGACGCCCTGGAGACCCACGGCATGGAGGAGGCTATCCGCCGGGCCTCTCTGTACAAAGAGGCCGGCGCCGACGTGCTCTTCGTGGAGGGGCCGCGCAGCAAGGAGGAGCTGGCTGAGATAGGACGTCGGCTGCCGTCGCCTCTGGCCGTCAACCTGATCGAGGGCGGCCGCACCCCCATCTGCTCCCCGGAGGAACTGGCCGAGATGGGGTTCTTCAGCCTGGGGTTCGTGCTCTCCGGCCTGTACGCGGCGGCACGGGCCCTGGAGCGAACGTTTGGGGAGCTCCGCCGACGCGGGACGACGGCCGGCTTGGGCGATGCCCTCATGTCCTTCGACGAGTTCAACAGCCTCGTGGGCGTGGAGGAGCGATACGACTGCGACGAGCGCTATCGGGTCATGACGAGCCGGGGTAGCAGTGGGCCATAGCACTGAGCCGACGGGTGCCGCACCGGCGGAAGAGCCCTACTCTCTGCGCAGGAACGCTTGGCTGCGGCTGGACGACGTCGCTCTCCTGAAGGAGTGCCGGCAAGAGCGATATCGAGCGAGCGGGCCCGGCGGCCAGCGGCGGAACAAGGTCGAGACCGCCATCCGCCTCCATCATCGGGCTAGCGGTCTCGTGGCGCAGGCGGAGGAGTCGCGCTTCCTGGGGGAGAACCGCAGCCGCGCCCTGCGGCGCCTCCGCGAGCGCATGGCGCTGGAGCTGAGGACGCCGTTCGACCTGGAGGCGCCGCCTTCGGTCCCCGAGTTGTTGTCGCAGCGAGGTCCGAAGGGCAGGCTGTCCGTGAACCCGCGCAACCCCGCCTATCCCGTCATCGTTGCCACCGTGCTTGACGCCCTCGAGGCGGCGGAAGGGAGCTACGCGAAGGCGGCCTCGGCCCTCGGGCTGACCACGAGCCAGGTGCTGCGCCTTCTTCGCTCCGACCCGCACGTATGGCGCGCGGCGCCGCGGCCGCGTCGGCGCTGATCATACTGCGACTGGAGGCTACCCGAGCCGCCCGTAGATCTCCTCCGGCCAGCACCCGTCGCAGTGCCTCTCGCACGTCCTCCCTGAAACCACGAACACGGTCGGCCTGGAAACTGATAGCGCGCGGACCGTAGGGGTGAGGCGGCGACGATGGGCTCCTAACTGCGACCGAACGTGTCATAACGTGTAACAACCCTGGGCGCACACTCCTCTTTATTGTTGAGGGCTGCCTCATGGCCGGCCTTCGAGGAGAGAGGGGAGAGATGAAGGTACTGATCGTCGACGACGAACCCGACGTCATCGAGGTGGTGGACCTCTGCTTCAACCTGCGCTGGCCCGAGGCCGAGGTCGTCTCGGCCACCGACGGCGAGGCAGGGCTGCGCCTCATCGAGGAGGAGAAGCCGGACCTCATCCTGCTCGACATCATGCTTCCCGATATCGATGGCTTCCAGCTGTGCCAGGAGATCCGGCGCTTTTCCGACATTCCCATCATCATGCTTACCGCCCGCACCGGCGAGGTGGACAAGGTGCGCGGCCTGGAGATGGGCGCCGACGACTACGTCACCAAGCCCTTCAGCCACCTGGAGCTCTTGGCCCGCGTCCGCGCCGTCCTCCGCCGCTATGAGAGCCAGCTCCCTGCCGTGGGGGAGGTGTTCGAGTCGGGCGACCTGCGCATCGACTATGCCAGCCGCGTGGTGAGCATCCGCGGCCAGCAGATCCGCCTCACGCCCACCGAGTACTCCCTTCTCTACCACCTTACCCGCAACGCGGGCCGGGTGCTGCCTCACCACACCCTTCTGGCCAAGGTCTGGGGACGCGAATACGCCGACGAGATCGACTATCTGAAAGTCTACGTCCGCCGCCTGCGTCAGAAGATGGAGGGCGACCCGGAGACCACCGGGCGCATCGTCAGCGAGCGTGGCGTCGGCTACAAGTTCGTCTCCGTAGCCTAGCCCCTCGGCAGCCGCCTTTACCGATTCTTAACCCCCGCCCTGTAGCCATTCACCGCTCTGTTAACGCGCGTCTCCGATAATTGGAGCGAGGGTTAGCAACGGGACCAACATCTACCAGAAGGAAAGCCGGTCAACATGGACGAGCCCAAGAGATGCGCCTGCTGCGACATAGAGCTTCATGAATCGCCCCTTATCGTGCAAGGATCAACATATTGCTGCAAAGGTTGTGCAAACGGCGGGCCCTGCGTGTGCAGTTATGTGGGTGACCGGGGCAAGTATCCCCGCAACGGCCACACCGACAAAGTCATGCTTGATCTCTTCAGGGAGATGACCTAGACGGACGCTCAGCAGTGCGGACAGGGCACGGTCCAAAGGGCGGTTGTAGACGTAACATACGGCCACCTGACTTGTTGCTATATATGGGAGTTGTAAGCGATCCGAGGGAGGATCCGCATGAGGGAGTGGTTTGGGAAGCGTCAGGGCAGCCAGCGGCAGCGCTCTGATTGCTGGTCGCAAGTTGGTGGCCGTTCTGTCGTGCGCCCTTCCCCGAGCGGCTGGTTCCTGAGCGGCGTTGCCGCGGCCATTCTTGTTAGCATCGCCTCCCTCTTCTGGCTGCCCCCCGGCCTGCGTGCCGCATCCGGTGGCGACTTCCAACTCGACTTCATCGCTGCCGAGAACACCACCTACCATCAGAATGATGCGATTGGCACACAGGGCTACGAGATCGGCCCCGCCCCCCCTGAGGGAGATGACCTCGGCTA
>CAYFYG010000302.1:0-2993 GCA_964347225.1 uncultured Dehalococcoidia bacterium
GTGCAGGGCCGCATCAACGTGCTGGACAATCTGACGGACCTGGCGACGATTGCTGTTCAGTTGGCAGCGTTCGTGCCGCCAGCCGAGGAGACGGGCGACGAGCAGGGCTGGGCAGCGGAGGCGTGGGATGCGGCCTGGGAGGGTTCGCAGACGGCGGCGGTCGTGCTCGGCACCGTGGCCATCGTGGGTGGCGTGGTGCTGCTCTGGCTGGCGATTCCGGCCCTGGTTATCGCCATCGCTTGGCGGCGCTTCGGGTGGCGCCTGTCCAAACCGAGCCAGCCCTCCAGCCACGAGCCCGGCGGAACCGGCACATCAGGGTGACGCCCAGGGGACCGACGCCAAACGAGCCCCGCCCACCCGGGCATCTCCTTCACGTCTAGTCGATTCGTGTCAGCGCGGCCTGCGTCAAGGCCGGATGCCCTTGCACCGACGCCACAGGACAATGCAAAGGCGCTCCCGAGCCTGAGTGGTACGCTCGCGGGGGTGCGGCGATGAGACTCAGTGAGCGCCACTCATAATAACGCCTGCAGGCGGCAAGCGTTACAGGCGCCGTGATTGCCGCGGCCCCGTCGGTGCCCGTGGCCCGGCCTCCATTAGCGTGTAACAGACTCGCACTCTCGTTGTTCTACTTGTGGGAGCGGGACGTACGGAGAGAGGTGTCTTCATCGACATTCGCTTGGTGAGGGCACCTCTTCCATCTATCGTGCCCATCTTCGCCCTCCCCACGCTGCTTGGGGATGACGCGGCCGCCCGGCGAAAGGCGGCGGCGCTTCCTCCACCTGAGCCCCTTCCTGTAACACGAGGCGGCCCGCGTTGTTTGTGACTTTGGAGGAGGTCGCATTGCCCCTCGGTCAAGGTCGTCCCTCCCCTAGGACAACCGTGGAATGCCCGAGTCAGTGCCCCTCCTCCATGTCATTCTGAGCGCGAGTCCTCTGGGTGTCGACCACTGTGTTTCCTGTTCGGATCAGAGGAAGTACAGCCAGCCCAGACTCGGGTCACGCCAGAGGCAAGTACAGAGTACGAGGCGTACCTCCCTTGCCTGGGCGGGCCCTCCCGAGTCGTAACGGCTGGGGCCGCGCCGCGTCCCTACTTGTGGATGGAGGGGGCCGTAGCTGGGCGTGGCACGGCGGCCCGGCGAAAGGCAGCGGCCCTCCCTCCGCCTCCTTCCCATGAATCCGCCTGGCCTGGCCCGCCGTATGTACTGGTGACAGCGCTCTAAGTCTCATCGCCGCACCCCCGACGATAAAGACGCGGAGCGCTTTTGTCTTGCCCGACAACATGCTTCCTTCCATCTTGGGTCTGACCCCCTTCCAAAATCCCCGGCCCTGGCGCATAATTCAGGTACAGGGGGTGCGGCCCTGCCCACCAACTACAGCCAATGGTGGTTGTTCTGCCCAAAGGGAGGAGCGGTTCGCATCCCCTCTTCCTCTTAGTCACCATCGCGTTCTTCCTAGTAGGCGCGGGAGCACCTTCGCTTCTAGCCACGCACTCCCGGCAGTACGCGGGCGGAGCGGCAGGCTGACAACATGAGGTCTACAGGGGCGAGCCATCCGCACGGGGATTGACAGGCGGGCTTCTCACGATATCATAGACCCGGAGGTGGGTCTTCTCAGGCGATAGCTGAACGTATCTCGCTGGGCGTTCCCCTCCGGCAGAGCAGCGCTCAGAGGGATATGGTTCAGACGCAGGAGGTCACTGGCTCGAGTCCAGTGCCGCTCACCGCTTAACAGGTAAGGGCCGAAGTGGCGGAATGGCAGACGCGCTGCGTTCAGGGCGCAGTGCCCGTAAGGGCGTGTGGGTTCAAATCCCACCTTCGGCACCATGTTTAGGCAAACTGGGGGCCACATGGCTGGCCCCACTCTTGCGCGCTCGTAGCTCAGTTCGGATAGAGCGCAGCCCTGCGGAGGCTGAGGTCGTGGGTTCGAGTCCCACCGAGCGCGCCATTCCATCTCTCCACCTGCGCTCCGAGGCTGCGCGCGCAGTCGGAAAACACAAGACCGGGTTGATGAACACGGCCGGCGCGCGGATCGCATCCCGTTCGTCAGCGACAGAGCGCTGAATAGCTACACAGAGTCGATGTCGTGACACTGGTTCAGTCAGGCGGGTCCCCTGGCGGTCACACGGACACAATTTGGCTCCCCGGGCAGGATTCGAACCTACAACCTAGCGGTTAACAGCCGCCCGCTCTACCGTTGAGCTACCGGGGAGCGTGTCAATCTGGATACAGCGGCTTCGTCCGCAGAATCCTCAACAGCCGCCCGCTCTGTCGCCCCTGGTTTTCACATTCCCGCTGTATGAAGCGGGAGCAACGGTGCGGTCTTCTCTGGCTGAATCACCTCCTCTCCAAATGACTTCGGCCCCGTCACCCTGCTGGGCTAGGGACCGCTCCTGCTACGGACGCCTTCTGTGCTACTCTACTCCGTAGCCCGATGCCCTGCTCCGCCAGGGTGCCGGGTCAGGGCCTTGACGGTGGTTGCACACCGCTGAGGCCCGCTCTTTGTCTTCTAGGATCATACTACACCTTCCAGACGGTAGAATCAACGGAAATCCCGCGCTTCGGAGCAACAGATACCAAGTTTTCTCTTGGAAGGTCGGGTCTCGGCGCACTCTCTGATCTGTGCCGCACAGGTCACCGGTACTTCGTCAGCCGAGAATCTGAGCTGGACTGTGACCGACCGTTAGTGCGGGGCAAATTCAGGGCGAATCGCTGGGGTGGGTGGTGGGGGACCCTACACGAATCCGCCACGGCTCCGGAGCATAGAGGAACTCTAATGCGAGAATCGCACGCACACCGCAGGGCCAGAGGAGACTACTCCTGCCACCTCACCTCGTACAGCCGCACCGGCTCGTCGAAGGGCGTGGGGCGTCGCTACGACATCTAGTCCCTACGCCTCAAACATGGCGTGCTCCTGGGCAATCCATATGGCGGAGTGCTCCAGATCGATGAAGCGCCGCTCGTCATCGATTAGTTCCTGCACCGCCCTCTGCCCTTC
>CAYFYG010000303.1:0-2304 GCA_964347225.1 uncultured Dehalococcoidia bacterium
CGAGCGGACGCCAGGGAGCCCCACCCCGGTGTTATCTGTCCCGCCCGGCCCGCCCCTGAACTTCGTTCAGACTTGGCCCCACCCCACTTGGGGAGGACCATGGAGTGTAACCGAGAGGCCCGCACTTCGACGTCGGCCCGAGGGGGACGCGCCTCCGGGTCGGCTCTCTCGCCCCGGGCGAGCAAGGAGGACAAGCGGGTACGTGTTCCCAGACCGCCTTCGCGGTTAAGCTGGCGATGCGGGAACGCCCGCTATTAGGCCGCCATACCGGGGACGTGCGCGCCCAAGAGCGTGACCACAGCGGTCGCAGCCGAGCGGACGACCGTGATCGCCAGTCCCGCCAGGCTTATGTCCTCCAGGCTTTCGATGTCCGCAAGCTCGCCCGCGACCGCGACGACGACGGCCACGATTACGCCAAATGCGAAGCCGATGATCTGCGGCACGATCTTCTCGCGAAAACTGGACCATGACATTGCGCTGCCCCCTTGGCTGATAACGGCGATCAACGCCCCTCGGGGCGTCGTGGCAAATGATATTACCGCCAGCCGGTCGCGGGCGCAAGGCGCGCGTGGCACCCACCAGAGGCGGGCAGGCAGGACTAGCGAGGTGAACATCCGCAGGGGGTGATGGCGTCGTATCCCCTGTGTACCCGTTGACAGATGAAGGAGGCTGACCATGCTATTCGTCGTTACCCACGAGCACACACCGGAGCTTTGCCCGTCGGACGATCCGACGCCGGCGCACAAGCTGGCGGACGAGAGCCACATCAAGGAGTCGGGCGTCGAGGTGATCGGGGCATGGGTGGCGCCGCCGGAGCACACGTTCTACCTGGTGCTGGAGGCGGACGACTACGGTCACGTGGTGCGGTACCTGCGGCCGATGATGAAGATCGGGACGCCGGACATCGTACCGGTGCAGGAGCTGAGCGACACGCTGAACCAGTTCCCCAAGCGCTAGGGGGCCACACGCGGCGTCCGCCGTTACCGCGTCGGACGCTCCGCGCGGCTTTGGACACGCCCACGGTTGGGGGGTGCCGCGCTGCGCTGCCCCACCCCAGTGTCATCTTTCCCGCCCGGCCCGCCCCCGAACTGCGTTCGCATGCGCCCCCAGTCCACTAGGGGAGGAGCCAACAGCTGCTACCGAGCGGCCCGCACTTCGGCGCCCGCCTGACGCGGACTCGGCTTCGGCTCGGGCTCCCGCACAGGCGGGCACGCAGGACGAACGGGAGTTAGGCGGGGCCGAGGGTGAAGGGGTCGTCGATGACGTAGAGCCAGGTGCCGTCGGGCTGACGGCGGGCGACCTCGACGGCGCGGCTGGACATCGGGGCCGGCGTCGTCATGCTCCAGCGCGAGTGTGAGAGGGCGATGTCGCCGGCGAGGATGACCTTGTCGGTCTGGCCGGTCATGTCGGGCTTCATGGCGACGAAGGGGGCCATGTACTCGCGGATGGCGTCGGCGCCGGAGTGGACTTCGCCCTGCTGGTCGGGCATGCTGGCGCCGGGCTCGTACAGGGCCATGACGGCATCGAGGTCGCCGTCCTTCATGGCCTGAACGAAGAGCTGGCCGAGGTCTTCGGGCTTCTGTGCGGGCATGCGGGCGCTCCTTCCAAATGGCGCTTGGTTGGAGTGAATCGTATCGGCGAGGCGAAGGCCCGTCAAGGGTGGGGTGGCGTGGGCGGACGCGTTGAGAGCCCCACCCCGGTGTTGTATGTCCCACCCAGCCCACCCCGAACTGCGTTCGCATGCGCCCCCAGCCCACTACGGGAGGAGCCAACGGCTGCTACCGAGCGGCCCGCACTTCGACGGGCTCAGTGCGAGCGGGCACGAGCGGAATGTTGCCGTTCGCCCTTCGACAAGCTCCCGCCAAAGGCGGGCAGGCAGGACGAACGGAAGCGGGGCGCGCTACGAGCGGTTCATGGGGATGCCTGGGCAACCGCTACTCTTCGTCGTATTCTGCCAGGAGCGTTGGCAAATCAATGACTCGCGAACCCCACGGCCTAGGTCGCGGGAGGTCATGGGGGGCCAGCCAGGCTTCCAACTGCGCGCCTGTGCCCACTGCCTCCAAATCGACAAGACTAGCTTCATCAATGACTTCATGAGCGTTGTGGTGGACGAGGAACTCTCTGACGGCTCTTGCGGCCTTATCCTTCTGTGCTGTCGGCGCCTTCCTGAACAGCTCTACCACATCTGCACAATCTTGCCACCATTCAGCGTCGCGAGAGGCCATCAGATCACCTCCGTAGGCTAGTCTGCGAGGGAGGGGCTACGAGCGGCTCATGCGGTTGCCGAGGGTGAAGATGAAGAGG
>CAYFYG010000304.1:0-6470 GCA_964347225.1 uncultured Dehalococcoidia bacterium
TGGCGGTCAGAGTAGAAAGCGATAAGCGAGCCATCAGGCGACCAGACGGGGTCGCCGTCGGCAGCGAGGCGGTTGGTGAGTCGGGTGACCCTGGAGCCGTCAGCATTCATCACGTATACCTCAGTGTCGCCGCCGCTGCCGGATGAGAAGGCGATACGGGCACCATCAGGCGACCAGTCAGGCGCGAAGTAGACATCGCGGCTGTCGGTGAGACGGGTCTGGTCGGAGCCATCGGCGCTCATGACGTAGATCTCCCGTCTCCCATCACGGTCGGAGTAGAAGGCGATGCGGGAGCCGTCGGGCGACCAGGCGGGGTCCCCGTCGTCGGCGAGGTGATCGGTGAGGCGGGTCAGGCCCGTACCGTCGGGGTTCATCGCGTAGATGTTGGTGTTACGGTCACGGCTAGAGCAGAAGGCGATGCGGGTGCCGTCGGGCGACCAGGCGGGAGCGAAGTCGACCGCCGGGTCGTCGGTGAGTCGTGTGACGACTGTGCCGTCGGCGTTCATCATGTAGATCTCGGTGTTGCCGTCGCGGCCGGACTCGAAGGCGATGCGGGTGCCATCGGGCGACCAGGTGGGGAATCCGTCCGACGCGGGGTTGTCGGTGAGGCGGAGAAGCCCCGTGCCGTCGGCATTCATCACATAGACCTCGCTGTTGCCGTGACGTCCGGAAGCGAAGGCGATCTGGGAGCCATCGGGCGACCAGGCGGGGAATCCGTCGGACGCGGGGTCGTCGGTGAGGCGGATCTGGTCGGAGCCGTCGGCATTCATGAGGTATATCTCGTTGTTGCCATCGCGGGCTGAGGTGAAAGCGATGCGGGAGCCGTCGGGCGACCAGGCGGGGTGGCTATTTCGCGGGGCAGCCCGGTCGGAGAGGTTGACGAGCCCAGATCCATCCGGATAGACAGTGTGAATCTCATCCATGCCGTCGCGGTCGGAGACGAAGGCGATCCTGCCTCCTGTGGGAGTGATAAATGTTGGAGGAGGCGTGGCTATGGCATTCGGCCCGTCCGCCGGCGTCGGGGAGGCCGACCCGCCCGCAGGGGCACCTCCCCCTCCATCACAGGCAGAGGCGAAGAGTGCGATCAAGGCGAGGGCAGCGAACCCGGAGAGCCTATTTAGAGGGGGTTGCAGAAGCACCGGCAGCGCTGAACAGCGTCGCGCCATCCTCAGCCGGCCGAAGGGCCGCGGCGTCCCTACCTCCATCTCTATATCCGGTGCTGTCGATTCTGGCCCCCTGACAACCACCTGTCAAGTCAGCGAGGGCTCGCTGACCGGGGGCAGCCGCTTGCCGCCAGTCGTCGGCTTTCAGGACCTCTTGGGGACCGCCCGCGAGGAGCACCCGTTCGGTTGCGGGCCAAAGCGGGGTGCGGGTAAACTACAATGCGCTTACAGGTTCCCCCATGCTACTGGTTGCCCGGAAGAATCTGCTCACCGAGCGGACCCGCTTGGCCATATCCGTCGGCGGTGTCGCTCTCTCGGTATTCCTGATCGGCATCCTGCTCTCCCTCTATCGCGGTTGGGGCGAGAAGGTGGGCGAATACGTAGAGGCGGTCCCGGCCGATCTGTGGGTCGCCAGCGAGGGTACCACGGACTTCATCTATGCGGCGTCCGTTCTGCCTGACAGCGTTGGCGCGTACCTGGACTTGCTGCCGGAGGTGGACACGGTCAGCCCCCTCATCGTGCGCCCCATCGACATGGTCAAGGCGGGCGACCCCGACAACCATTTCGACATCCAGTTGGTGGGCTATGATCCCGCGATCGATCTCGGCGGACCGCTGACGGCGGTGGAGGGCAAGAGCCCGCCCGGCCCCGGCGAAGTTGTCATCGACAAGGAGACGCGTGAGCGGTACGGCGTCGACGTCGGCGACCGGCTCGTTCGAGGCGGGAACTCCCTCAGGGTAGTGGGAGTAACCTCCGGGGGCGACTTCGTGTTCACGCAGGTGGCCTTCGTGACTCTTGAAACGGCGATCGACTTCCTGGAGTTTGAGCGCGAGACCCAGCGTACTTTCTTCCTCCTCCGCCTTGAGGAGCCGAGCGAGGCGGAGGCGCTGGCAGATCGCCTGGAGGCGGACGCACGCGGCGTGATCTTCTTCACCGGCGATGAGTTCGCAGACGAGACGAGAGAGCGCATCCTGGGCAACATCCTGCCCATGCTGATCGTCGTCCTCGCGGTGGCGTTCATCGTCGGCCTTTCCGTGGCCGGCCTGACGATCTATACCGCCACGGTGGAGAAATCGCGTGAGTATGGGATACTTAAGGCAGAAGGATTCACCAACCGCTTCCTGTACCGAGTAGTGTTGGAGCAGAGCCTGGTGACGAGCATTCTGGGATTCATATTGGGTGCCGGCGCCACTGTCCTCATCGCGCCCCTTGCCCAGGGCCAGGTGCCACAGTTCGTCGTTTGGGTCCGCTGGCAGGACCTCCTGATGATCACCGGGGCCACCCTCCTTATGGCGGTGATCGCCGCTTTCGTCCCCATTCGCCGCCTGGCAGAGATCGACCCGGTCACCGTGTTCAAGGGCTAGCTGACGTGGGCACGCCGGAAGTCATCCTTAGCATGGAAGGAATCACCAAGGTCTATGGCTCCGGGCACAGAGCCGTGACCGCGCTGGAAGATGTGAGCCTCCAGGCGTGCGCCGGGGAGGTCGTCCTGGTAATGGGCCCCTCCGGCTCCGGCAAGACTACTCTCCTTACAATCGCTGGCGCCCTGCTCAGGCCCACGCGCGGGAGGGTGCACATCTGCGACACTGACATCACGAGGATGAACGAGGGCCACCTGGCCTCCATCCGCCGTGAGAAGGTCGGATTTGTCTACCAGAGCTTCAACCTGCTGGAAGCCCTAACGGCGATGGAGAACGTGCGCCTGGTGTCGACGAACGGAGTGCCGGCCGGGGGGATGTCCGGAAGCCGCGCGAAGGATCTACTGGAGATGCTCGGCCTGGGCCACCGCCTGAACTCCTTGCCGAAGCACCTAAGCGATGGGGAGAAGCAACGTGTGGCCATTGCCCGCGCTCTGGCCAAGGAACCCGTGCTGATGCTGGCCGACGAGCTCACCGCCAACCTGGACGCCAAACGCGGTCAGGAGGTGGCGCAGTTGCTGCGTCAGAAGGCTCTAGAGATGAACAAGGCGGTGGTCATCGTGTCCCACGATCACCGAATCCGAGAGGTCGCTGACCGCGTGTTCTGGCTGGAGGACGGACGCCTTCGGCCCGAGTCCTGAGTTTTGGCGCGGCGCATCCCTCACTGTGGGTGGCGTCGCAAGAGACGGAAGGCCAGCGCGGCCGCGATCAGGCCGACCAGCGCCAGGCCAAGAGCCGCCGCAACAGGCTCCCCGCGAGAGCCGTCCGCTCCCTTGGGCTGAACGTGGGGGGGGGCTGCCCCTTGCCAGGGTGGGAGGCTAACCGTGGTGCCGGCCACCGGCGAGGAGCGACGACGCAGCCACGAAAGAGCACCGGTCGCCACGCCTGCGGCGGCCATGGAGCCCCCGACAAGAACCATCATTGCGGCCGACAGTGGGTCGCCCGGGGGCGGGGGCGCACCGCCTCCGTTGGGCACATCAGCGGCGGGCGAGGGCTCCGGGCTGGGCGTCGGCGATGGCTGCGCCACAACTTCACCGGCGCAGTGGACCTGCTGCACGACGAATCCTGTGTCATCGACGAGGCGTACGTAGTCCGTAGGATCGTCATCACGGAAGATAAACTCCAGGCCCCAGGTGTCCTGGAGAAAGACACCGCTCGCCGACGGCCCGCTCTGGACACGGATGTCCGCCCCCACCACCAATTCGCCCCGCACGGAAAGATCGTACACCTC
Organism: uncultured Dehalococcoidia bacterium; assembly: GCA_964347225.1. GTDB lineage: Bacteria > Chloroflexota > Dehalococcoidia > SM23-28-2 > RBG-16-64-32 > DAOUMF01. Next base: position 3,813 of record CAYFYG010000304.1, read on the forward strand.
GCTACCGGGAGGATCGCTCTGCAGCTGCCAACCGTCGAGCGGCTGGTCGCCGCCGCCTCGGTTCTCGATGACCACCAGCTCGGGGTCACCATTGCACTCCAGTTGCGCGATCTGAATGTCCGGCCCCTGGCCCCCGACAGAGGAGACCCCTGCCAAGGCCAATGCAATCGCAACAGTCCAGCCTGCAGCTAGCCTGATCATAGGAAATGACCCTCCCATGGACTAAATCGCGCGGCTGTCCGGCAAATGCTCAACCGCCCAAGACACACGAGCCCGCGCTGCCGGCTGGCGGCATCATAATGCCCTCTCGGCCCAAAAGGGAAGGGTACTTACGTTAACTTGTGAGGCAATTCGTGAACTGCCCTGGCAGGGTGCTGCCGGATCCTCAAGAGAAGGGACGCGGTCAGGCAGGCAAACCGGCGAGCCGGTGACCTAACCGGCCACCGGCTCGGGCTCTGCGCACGGTGGGAGGGGACGCTACCGTGCCTCTTGGCAGATGAGGTTAGCAGAAGGCAAGCGCCCCCCGGTTAAGAGATGGTTATGACTGGGTAATGACTGAGTAATGACTGATACGTCACCGGAAAAAGCAGTGAGCCGACTGAGTGCACAGCCGGCTCCTGATCGTGTTGAGCGGGGCGGGAGGGGGTATCCGCTCCACTGCTCAATTCAAGATTAGCAGTAGCATGGCGGCTGCGGGTAAACAGGCGGCGAACAGTGGGTGGAAGTTCGGTGAAAGGCATGCACCTCCCAAGGACGGTTCGCCGCCCTGACCGGACGCAAAGAGCCCGTCTGTAGCCTGCAAGATATTCACAGTCGTTGATAGCGACACGAAATGGCGGCGGTACTTGACAAATTCCGCCGCGTGGGAGAATATTTGGCCAAGCACTGGGGGTGCGGCGCTGCTTCCAGCCGTTCCGCGTCTCCCTTGCTGTTTTCGCTGGTGGGTGGAGCCTGGCGCCAAGCCGGGCCTTTAGTGTTGCAGGGCGCTGGCGACGGGCACCCTCCCCTGCGAGAGGACAACCGAGAGCGAAATTCGCTTGGCCCATAGCGGGAGGGGGCGTTTGGCAGCTTTGCGGCACGACGGGGCAGGCGGGGGATATGCTTGCACATCTTCGGCCGTGCTCTGGACCTTGATGGGCGCGGGCTGATGCTTGCGCTTGGCGTCGCGGTGCGTTTTCCCACGGCTCGCCTGGCGGCAGTACCTGCCGTCGCCGCTCTCATCGTTGTCCTCGCGGTGTTGCTCGTCTCCGAGGCCACCGCTGCCCCCGAGGTCGTCACCGATAAGGTGGAGTACGGCCCCGAGGAGACGGTTACCATCACCGGCAGCGGCTTTGTACCAAAGGCCTACTATGACGTGCCGGTGATCCGGCCCGACGGGAGCATCGTCACAGGCGACGGCAGCTCCACCCCCGGTTGGGACACGGTGAAGACCAGCCCACAGGGGGAGTTCACCTACCTGTATCTGCTGAACACGATGTTTGGGGAGTATGAGGTGCGGGTGTATCCCTCGCCTTGGTCAGGTGACCTGGCCGAGACGCCCGTGGCAGCGACCACCTTCCTGGACGCAATCGGCAAGTCCCTGGAGCAGTGCGCCAACGGCGCGCCCGCCACCCCGATAAACCCATGCCTCTGGCAGAACGGCAACCTCAATACCGGCAACTCCCACTACAGCGAGAGCCAGTCGGTCCCTTATCGCGCCACCCTCACGAAGGTGCCAGCCAACGAGAAGCACTACGTTCGCATCTACTACGATTTCACAGCCGGCGGCATCTTCGCCTTCGACTACCTGACGCGCTGGGACCGCACCGAGAGCCCCGACCCATGCGCGGACCTTCCCAGCGGCGTGGAGGCCTCTTGGGGCCCATCGGCCTGTCCCCCGGCCGGCCGCTCCACCGACACCGCCGATATGCCTGCGGACCCCTTAGATCCCGACGGCGGTGGCCCCCTGCCGACCGTCTCCAGCATCCAGTTGGCGCAAGCGGAGCGAACGGTGGAGATCAGGGGCGGAACTATCCTGGACATCGGCACCGTCCAGGACTGCACCGTTGGGAACAGTGTCAATCCCAGCCTCGATGCAGTTGAGGTCAGCGTCCCGCAGCATGACGGGCCTATAAGCGGCAACAGCACGGCCTGCGTTGACGTAGAGTTCCAAGCCGACAACGCGACCTGCGAGGACGGCAAGTGCACGGTCCTGCTCCTCTGGGGAGGGCACCTCTCCTCTGCAACCGATTGGGGTAGTGGGAACGGTGCCAGCAGCATCAGCGGCTCTCCCTTCCACATGTCATACCAGGTAGACGGCGCCGACGGGCAGCCGGACCGCAGCATCCAGGTAGGCGCCATTCTCGAGCAAGGCACCATTACGATCGCAAAGGACGCCGTGCCCGACAGCGCCCAGGACTTCTCATTCACCGGCGATCTCGGCTCGTTCTCTCTAGACGATGATGCCGATGGCACTCTCCCGAATTCGCAGAACTTCGAGGGCCTCATCCCCGGCACCTATTCAGTCACCGAGTCGGTGGCCAGCGGCTGGGACCTGACGGACATCACCTGTGTTGACCCCACCAGCAACAGCTCCGGCGACACGGGGACCAGGACCGCCACGATCATTCTTGACGACGGCGAAACGCTCGCCTGCACGTTCACCAACACTTTGGCGCC
>CAYFYG010000305.1:0-10284 GCA_964347225.1 uncultured Dehalococcoidia bacterium
CGGGACACCGCGATCAGGGCCGAGCCAGAGAAGCCGCACCGCCCAATCGGCGAGGGCCGGCGCCAGCGGATAGGCGACCACGGCGGCCAGGTCCTCAAGCGAGACGTACGCATCGCGCAGGTTCCAGCGGACGGCCTGGGCGATGCGCCGGGCCACCGCAGCGGGGCCCGCGTTGCGTAGGTACGGCGGCGGGTCCGGCACCTCCACCTCCCGCACCATGTTCTCCCGGAAGGACGTGTCCGTGAGGCCGGGATAGACGGTGCTCACGTGGATGCCGGTGCCCGCCAGTTCGGAACGAAGGGCGTCGGACACGGCGGTGAGGGCGAACTTGGTGGCGCTATAGGCTCCCAGGTAGGGCGCGGCGACCTTGCCGGCCACGGAGGCGACGTTGACGATATGGCCTCGCCCCTGATGCCGCATGTAAGGCACGGCGGCCTGGATGCAGTGGACGGCACCCCAGAAGTTGACGTTCATCAGGTGGTGCATGTTGTCCAGGCTGCCGTCGGCGATGGGGCCGAAGAGGCCGATGCCGGCGTTGTTCACCAGCACATCCACGCTGTCGAACTCTTCCATCGTGCGCCGGACGAGCGCCTCCACGGCGAGGCGGTCGGTGACATCGGTGGGAACGACCAAGCGGTGGCCGGGGTAGTCGGCCAGCTCGGCGGCCAGGGCTTCGAGCTTGTCGCGGTTGCGGGAGGCGAGGACAACGTGGGCGCGGCGGCCGGCGAACTCACGCGCCGTCTGGCGCCCGATCCCTGATGAGGCCCCGGTAACGATGGCGGTGCGGCCTTCCAAGCGCAAAGCAGCGGTTCCCTCAGACGGAGCGGACACTCAGCCACTGGGACAGCCTGGGCCAGAGGCGGAACCAGGCGTTGAGGCCGGCCACCAGGCTGACATGTCCCCCCTTGAGAACGATGTCCTCCTTGTCCTCGGAGCCGACGATGCTGGTCAGGGGGTGGGTGGAGGCGAAGGGCGCGATGTGGTCGTGCTCCGCCATGATGTGGAGTAGGGGGCTGGTGATGGCCCCAGTGTCCACCCTGCGCCCGCCGATGGTTAGCGTCCCCTTCATCAGCTTGTTCTCCCACAGCAGTTCCTTGATCATCCGTCGATAGGCCTCGCCGGGGAAGGGGATCTGGTCATGGATCCAGTGGTAGAACAGACGGTAGTTCTTGACCCAGAGGTCGTTCCAGAGGTTCTCGGTGAGGCGGACGTAGGAGAACCACCGCTCGACCGGTCGCAACATCTCGAAAGAGCGAAGGATGAGATCCGGTGGGATGTTGCCCAGTCTGTCGACCAGGCGGTCCACGTCGAACCAGCGGGGGTCGCTCCAACGGCGGAATAGGGGCATCCCCTCGAAATCCACGGGAGTCGCGGCGCACACGATGTTGGCCACTGGGGCATCATGGAAGATGCCGTTGTACATGAGCGCGAACAGACCGCCCATGCAGTACCCGAGGAGGCTGACCTCCCTCTCCCCGGTCACCTTCTGTACCTCCTCAATGTTGCGGGGAAGCGACTCGAGCACGTAGTACTCCAGATCGAGCCCTTTGTCCTCCGGACGGGGGACGCCCCAGTCCACCATGAATACGTCGAATCCCTCGCGCAGCAGGTATTCCACGAGGCTCTGCCCGGGTGAGAGGTCAAGGATGTAGGGCTTGCTGATCGTGGACATGACGAGGACCAGCGGTATGCGGTACACCTCGTCGCTGACGGGGCGGTAACGGTAGAGGCGGAGCGTCCCTTTGGCGAAGACGACGTCTCTCGGAGTGACACCTATCGGCGGCGGATGCCGCGAGAGGAGCACGTCCATGCCACGCCGGACGCGTTCGAGGTTCCGCGGCACGGCCACGGCCTGAAGGAGTTCGGCTAGCGGGCGTGTCTCAGGGATGCCTACGGTAGCCATTGCGACGTCTCCAGGCTGGGACGAGCGGGCTACTGAGTCCGGGACGGCTGGCCGGCTGGCCGCCTGGTCCGCCTGGGACGAAGCTGGGTCACGGGGGCGGGCTGGCTAGGATGGCCGACGGCCTCGGCGAGGGCGCGCAGAGAGGACTCAATGGAAGTCAGCCTCTCCTCCATGCTGCTCAGGCGCTCGCTGAGGTCAACGATATCGCTGCGAGTGGGTACGTTGAGACTGGAGAGAGATCGCTCCATGTTGTGCGACACCAAGCGCTGGAGGGTACCGTATATCTCCATGTAGCCGCCCACGAAACGACCAAACGAGTCGGTGCCCATGACATCGTTGAAGAAGCCATTCCACTGGCGCTCGGTTTCCGTGAGCCAGTTCCGCCACAACTGGCCGATGTCGGGGCCGTTGTTGCCGTCAGGCATGGCGCCCTCCCTTTCGTGAGCGCTTGGGCTCGTGCTTTACCGGCCGGTCGCCGCCACTCTTACCCCGCTTGTGGAGATTTTCGTACGACTTCAGGGCTGACTGCAAGATGTCCTGGTAGTGGGATAGGACATCAAGCCACAAATTCAGGAATGCCTCCCCGGCCCTGGTGAGGGAGTACATACGGCGGGCGGGCCCGGACTCCGAGGTGTCCCAGAAGGACGACACCAGGCCTGTGCGCTCTAGCTGGCGCAGCGTGCGGTACACGGTGGCTGAATCGGAGGCGGGCAGCCCAGCCTTGCTCAGCTCGCGCACCAGCTGGTAGCCGTAGGCGGGCCAGTTGCGGAGGAAGGCCAACAGGCTGGAGGCCAGCAGATCGCCGTGGAGACGCGGCCGCCGCCGGTCATCGTCCGGCTCCTTCTGGACACCGCCACGGCCCGACCGGGAACGTCGCTTTCGGGGGACCATTAAGAAATCTTCGATATCGTGATTAATCGTGCCTGACACAGGGTTGACAACGGTTTGCCTCTATGTGTATGTTGCACTTAGCAACCCTGTTTGTCAAGGGAGGTCGTCAATGCCGCAAACGAGCAGTATCGACAAGTTCTTCGACGCTGTCGATGATGCCTACGACGTTGTCCTGGACACCATCAAGGCCGGGGCGGACCGCGGCTATCGGGTGTCCAAGGGGCTCATCGAACAAGCGGAGAAGGGCCAGCGCCAGGCGTTGGAGCTGGCTCACACCGTTGCCAAGTCGCCCACGAACCTGGGCAAGACCTCCGGCGCGGTGGTGGAGACGCTCACCAAGACCCAGGGCCGCGTCCTCGAGACATCCCGCCAGTGGCTGGACGAAGCGCTGGATACCCAACAGGAGGGACGGGAGGCGCTGCGCCGGTGGATAGACGCCAACCGCCAGGCGGGAGAGGCTGTCATTGAGGCGTCGCGCGGCCTTGCCGGCAGGGCGCAGGAGCGCGCCCGCCAGGCGACACGCTCCGCCCGCGGCGACAGCAGGGCTAAGAGTGAGGGCGAGACGCGGGCCCGCCGGAAGGCACGAAGAGAAGAGGCTGAGAGCGAATAGCTCGCGGCGCCAGACCCGCTAGGCCGACCGGCTGTCGGCGACGCCGTGGGCCCGTTCCGCGGCGGAGGCCAGGATGTCCGCCACGTGGCGATAGACCCGGGGGTTGAAGACCAGCCCCACATGGGTTCCCTGCACCTCGAAGTCGGTCTCAGGATCGTCGTTGACGCAGCAGCGCCAATCGATGACTCCGTCCGCCTTGGTGTAGATCGCAGCGTGGGTTATGGAGCGCGGTAACCGCCGGCGCAAGGAGTTCAGGAACCCGCAGGAGCAGAAGCCGCTGTAGCACTCAGGCTCCACGTCGCGTTCGGACAGGATGCGCCGCCTGACAAATCTCGCGGCGCCCAGGATCATGGGGTGAGCGCGGATAGCGTGGAGCGGCGCGGCCATCGTTACCACGGAGGCGACGAGGTGGGGCTGGCGCACCCCAACGCTGCGGGCGAGCGTCCCGCCCAGACTGTGGCCGATGAGGTGGACCTTGCGGCGAGTCTCGAGGTAGGCGCTGTTCACCGTCTCGGTCAACCTGTCGGAGAGGATGTCCGGACACTCGGCGTTCCTGCCCATGCCGGACATATAGGGTTGATAGCCAATCCGCCGCAGCCAAGAGAACATGTCACCCAGGTACTGATCGGACCCGAGGAAGCCCGGGATAAGGACCACGGCACTGCCGTCACCATGAGGGATACCGTTGCCTCGATAGACCCCCGAGGCCCTGAGCGACAGCCAGTCCAGGCCCAACAGAGCCTCCCGCCATAGAGGCAGAGCCATCGCCCCGAACTCTTCCGGCTTAGGTGGATACCACCTCGCCAAGAGTAACCCTCCCCTTTGAGCTATAGATTCCGGCTAAGTACGTTATGTCTCCTTTCTATGATAGCACGTTTCAGCCGTGTTCACGGCAAATTTCACGCCACGACTGTTAACAGCCGGTGGAAACGTATTATAATGCCTGGGTAGCTCACGGGGGTATACAGATCAGCTAGCAGTCAAGTCCGGCGTGACAGCGCCGGCCGTATCCGGTGGGGGCACGATGGGGCAGGGCAAGCTCAGTCATAGGTTCAACGCTCAGGACGCCGCCTTCTTCTACAACGATACGGAGGAGGCGCCCATGAACATAGGCTCCGTGGCCGTGTTCGAGGGCGAGATCTCCTACGAGCGCCTCGTGGAGAACCTCGAACAGAAGATGCACCTTTGCCCTCGCTACCGCCAGCGGGTCGTGCCCGCCCCCCTCAACCTCCACCACCCCACCTGGGAGTTCGACCCCCAGTTCGATATCCGCAATCACATCATCCCAGTCCGACTGGACCCGCCCGGCAGCGACGACCAGCTTCGCGAATTCGCCGCGAGGGCATTCCAGGGTATGCTCAGCCGCGACAAGCCGCTGTGGGAGATACAATTGGTCCACGGCGTCGAAGGGCACCGCAGCGCCCTGGTCTCTAAGGTGCATCACTGCCTCGTCGACGGCGTGTCCGGTATTGAACTGCTCATGATGGTGCTGGACGTGTCACCGAACCCGCCGCCACCGCCACCCCCGGCCCCCTATGAACTCCCACCCACGCCCGACACCGTCAGCCGCTTCTTCGACGCCCTGTTTGACCGTATGACCGACGGCCTGAAGACGACGGCCGATATCCAGAAGGCATTGTTGGACACGGTAGATAACCCCGCCACCGCTCGTACGCTGAACCGGACTCTCGAATTGGTCATTCCCTACTTCGCGGTGCCCGGCCAGCGGGCCCCCTTCAACTCAGGTTTCTCCGGCGAGCGCAAGCTGGCTTGGAGCGAGTACGACTTCTCAGAGGTGAGGTCTATCCGCAAGGTCTGCGGGGGTACTGTGAACGACGTCGTCCTGGCCATCCTGGGCGGCGCCCTGAGCCGCTACTATGAGTCGCACGGTCAGGCCGCGGAAGGCCAGGTGGCGCGCATCCTCACCCCGGTCAACGTGCGACGCGAGGACGAACGCGGAGCCTTGGGCAACCGCATCACGATGATTCTGGTGGAGGTGCCGCTGGGGCTGCGTGACCCCGTGGAGCGCCTGGAAATCATCCGTGAACGTACAGGAAGGCTCAAGAGAGACCATATCGCCGATGGGATGGGGATGCTGGGGGATTCCCTGGGCAACCTGCCGCCAATGCTGCAGGCGCTGTTCGGGGCGTTGCCCAAGCCACCCAACACGGTGGCCAACATGGTGTGCACCAACGTCCCCGGCCCCATGATCCCCCTCTACTCAGTCGGCCATCGTCTCGAGGCCCACTATCCGCTCGTACCCATCGCTTGGGAGATGGGCGTGGGTTGCGCGGTGACCAGCTACAACCAGAAGCTATACTTCGGCCTCGTCGCCGACGCCCAGGCGGCCCCGGACGTCGACCGCCTTGCGGACTTTCTCACAGAGGCCTACGTGGAGCTGAGGGCGGCGGCTGGGGTGGCGCCAAGCGAACTCCCCGCGATCGCAGCCGAGTCGGAAGAACGGCCGGTGAGACGAGCGGCGGCGGGCACGGGTGAGCCTCTGGCGGCGGATGCAGGCTAGCGGCGGGGCCGCGTGTCGGCCGTGTCGCTGAAGCCGGTGACGTCGAAGGACATGATCAACAGGTCGTGAGTGCGGCCCTCCCGGTCCATCACGAAATCAGCCAGTAAGGCCTCCGGCCGGAAACCAAGGGCTTCCACCATCCCTCTGGCCCCGCGCTGGTCGGTGGTCATCCGCACCATCATCTTCTGTAGGCCCAGGTCCTTGGCGATGCTGAAAACCTCGTTGGCCATGATCTTCCCCAGCCCAAAGCCCCGCAGGTCGGGCTTCAACAGGACGCGGATCTCTCCCACGTGGCGCTGCCACGAGACCTCATCGCGGTGGAGGTTGGCCCAGCCGACCAGCTTACCTTCGCTCTCAGCGAGGATGGTGACGGTGCGACCCTTCTTCATGTTCTCCACCCACTCATCGACCTTCTTGGGATCGGTGATGTCGATGCGCAGGAACAGGAGATCATGACCGGGAAGGGATCGGGCGAAGGCTAGGATCTCATCGCGGTCGGAGGGCTCCATGAGGCGGAGTGTGATCTCCACCCCGTGGACCGTGGCCTGCCTCGGATACGTTCGCTTGACGATATCTGTCTGGGCCATGGCGGGTCCCCTCTCCCTCGCTTCTGCTGGCCTGCCCAAGCATAACGGAACACTGCCGCATTTGCAAGGCCACAGCTTCTCACCAAATTTATACCGTCGCGCAACCCTGCTTTAACCCATCCCCTATCCGCGGCGGTTACTCTTAAGGCGAACTTAAGCGGAGCGGTTTACACCCCCTCCCGCCCCGCAAGAAGAGCGAGCCGGTTCGAAGGTCGGGAAACCGGCTCGCTCTTGTCTTACCCCCCACCTCTATCATCTCGTTCACACACGTTCCCACCGCCTGCCACCCCCAAGGCCGGGCCGGGGTCGTTGTCCACCCCCCATCGCGCTATAATACCCCTCGATAGCCCGCGTCAAACCTCTCGGGAGGGACCTCCCACCAGTGACCACGCCCCTCAGGCGGCAGTACCTCGACCTCAAGCGCCGCTACCCCCACGCCATCCTATTCTTCCGCCTCGGTGACTTCTACGAGACGTTCGACAATGACGCCGAGACCGTCGCCCGCGAGCTGGATATCGTCCTCACCTCGCGGCCCGTGGGGAAGAACCAGCGAGTTCCCCTGGCCGGCATTCCCCATCATGCCCTCGATTCGTACCTGGCTAAGCTCATCGCTAAAGGCTACAAGGTCGCCGTCTGCGAGCAGATAGAGGAGCCGGGCAAGGGCAAGCGGCTGGTGGAGCGCCAGGTGGTGCGCGTCGTCACCCCTGGCACGCTCGTGGAGGACAACCTGCTCCAGCGGGGGACGAACAACTACCTCGCTGCCCTGGCCCCTGGCGACGGCCAGATGGGCCTGGCCTACGTGGACGTCTCCACCGGTGAGTTCGCCTGCACCCAGCTCCCACCTGAGGTCGCGGGCGCGGAGCTGGACCGACTCGGCCCCGCAGAGCTGCTGCTGCCCCAGGCCACGTCGCCTCCGGATGGCGTGAAGGCCACCCTTACGCCTCTCCCGGGCCCGGCCTTCGACGAGCGCGCCGCGGCGGAGCGCCTGCTGGAGCATTTCAAGACGCCCTCACTGGACGGGTTGGGCCTGGCTGGCCTGACCCCAGCGGCGGTGGCGGCCGGCGCCGTCATCGCCTACCTCCAAGAGAACCAGCAGGCTCTCCTGCCCCAGGTCGGCCGTATATCCTACTACCGTGCGGATGGGTTCATGAGCCTGGACGCGATCACCCGACGCAACCTGGAGCTGTTCGCCTCCCTGCGACCCGATGCGCCCGACTCCTCCCTCCTCGCGGTCATCGACCACACGCGCACGGCAATGGGCGCCCGCCTGCTGCGACGCTGGCTCGGCCAGCCCCTCCTCGACGCGGCGGAGATCGGCCGCCGCCAGGACGGTGTCCACCTCTTCTTCGACTCCGCCGTTCGCCGCGGCCGCGTCTCCGGCATCCTGGCCAAGATGCCGGATCTGGAGCGCATCGTCGGCCGCGTCGGCGCGGGATCGGCGACGCCCCGCGACTTGGTGGCCCTTCGGCGCGGCCTGGATCTCGTCCCGGACCTGCGAAAGGCCCTCGACGCCGACCTCGTGTCGGCGGAGGGCAGGCGCCGCGCCCACGAGGAGCTGCTCGCCGGCCTCAAGCCGTGCTCTGACTCGGCCGAGATCATCGCCCGCGCCATCGCCGACGAGCCGACCACCGACGCCGTCATCCGGCCCGGCTTCTCCGAGGAGCTTGATGCCCTCCGCTCCACTGCCCGCGACGCCCGCCAGTTCCTGGCCGACCTTGAGCGGCGGGAACGGGAGCGCACCGGCATCAAGACGCTGAAGGTGGGCTACAACAAGGTCTTCGGCTACTACATAGAGGTGTCCAAGGCCAACCTCAAGCGCGCACCCCCCGACTACCAGCGGCGGCAGACCCTGGTGGGCGGGGAGCGCTTCACCACCGCCGAGCTCCAGGACTACGAGTTCCGCATCCTCCACGCCAAGGAGCGACAGGAGGAGTTGGAGGAGACGCTCTTCCGCCAGGTCTGCGCTCAGGTTGCCGCCGCCGGCGACCGCATCCGCGACACCGCCGCCGCCGTGGCCCTCGTCGACGTCCTGTGCGGGCTGGCCGAGGCCGCCGTCCGCCACCGTTACGTCCGCCCCGCGGTGGACGACAGCGACGTCATCGCCATCCGCGACGGACGTCACCCGGTGGTGGAGCGCGCCCTCTCCGGAGACGGATTCGTCCCCAATGACACCGACATGGCCAGCGGAGACGCCCAGGTTATCGTCCTCACCGTCCCCAACATGGCCGGCCAGTCCACCTACCTGCGCCAGATAGCACTGATCGTCCTCATGGCCCAGATCGGCTCCTTCGTGCCCGCCGCCGAGGCCCGCGTCGGCGTCGTGGACCGCATCTTCAGCCGCGTTGGCGCCACGGACGAGATCGCCGCCGGGCGTTCGACGTTCATGGTCGAGATGCTGGAGACGGCGGCCATCCTGCACAGCGCCAGTCCCCGCTCCCTCATCCTGTTCGACGAGATCGGCCGCGGCACCAGCACCTACGACGGCATGGCCATCGCCCGCGCCGTCGTGGAGTTCCTGCATAACCGGCCGGAGCTGGCCGCCAAGACGCTGTTCGCCACCCACTACCACGAACTCGTGGAGCTGGCGTCCGTGCTGCCCCGCGTCCGCAACTACAACGTCGCCGTGGCCGAGCAGGGCAGCGAGGTCGTCTTCCTGCATCGCATCCTGCCCGGCGGCGCCGACCGGTCTTACGGCGTGCACGTGGCCCAGCTCGCCGGCCTCCCCAAGACTGTGACCCTGCGCGCCCAGGAGTTGCTCGAGGAGCTGGAAGCCACTCGAACGGAGCCGTCCCGGTCGGCTCGCCCCCGCCGCCAGGAGTCGCCCCAACTGCCGCTGTTCGCTGCCAACAGCGCCCTCCTGCGCGAGCTGGCGGAGACCGACGTCGATTCCCTGACCCCGCTCCAGGCGATCACGCGACTGTACGAGCTGGCGGAGCGGGCACGGCAAGACCAGATGTAGACCCCCTTCGTGCAGGGATGATGCCGATAGCGTAGAATAGGGCCGCCATGGAGCCGCGCATCCAGTACGCCCAGTCCAAAGACGGAGTGAGCATCGCCTTCTGGACCCTGGGGAGGGGGATGCCGTTGGTGCACATGTCTCCGGTACCGTTGAGCCACATTGAAAGAGAGTGGCAGATGCGCGAGCTGCGCCGCTGGTACGAGCGGCTGGCGGAGAAGAGGATGCTCGTCCGGTATGACGGGAGGGGGTTCGGACTGTCCGAACGGGACGTGTCCGACCACTCGCTCGAGGCCCATCTAGGCGATCTGGAGGCGGTGGTGGACCGCCTGGGCCTGGAGAGATTCGACTTGTGTGCGTATTTCCACTTGGGGCCCGTAGCGATCGCCTACGCGGCCCGCCGTCCGGAGCGGCTTGCGCACCTTGTCCTGTGGTGCACCTTCGCCCGGGGCTCAGACTACTATCAGTCGTCCCAGGTTCAGGCATTAGGGTCACTCAGAGACAAAGACTTGGAGGTCTACACGGAGGCGATCGCGCATGCCTTCCTGGGATGGTCCGAAGGCCAGCGGGCACGGCGGTTCGCCGCCTTGCTGCGGGAAAGCATCACACGGGAGGCGATGGAAGCGTTCGTACTAGCGTCGAGCCAGTTTGACGTCACTTCCCAGTTGCCGCAGGTGAAGTCGCCCACGCTGGTGCTGCACCGCCGCAAACTTGGGTTCATGGATGTGGGCTTGGCCAGGGGCCTTGCCTCCCAGATACCGGAGGCCCGCCTGGCCATCCTTGAGGGAGAATCGGGAGCCCCGTACCTGGGCGACA
>CAYFYG010000306.1:0-2425 GCA_964347225.1 uncultured Dehalococcoidia bacterium
GACCGCGGCCATCTGGTCATCGCCTGCGACAAGATTCTGGAGGACGCCAACCTGGGCGACTCCATCGCCATCAACGGCGTTGACCTAACGGTCGCGCGCATTGACGGGGAGCGTCTCCACTTCGACTGCATGCCGGAGACCTACCGCCGCTCCAACCTCGGCCAGTTGCGTCCGGGCGACCTGGTGAACTTGGAGCGCTCCCTGCAGGCGACCAGTCGTCTCTCCGGTCACCTGGTGCGAGGCGTGGTGGAGGCGACGGGTACTCTCGTCTCCCTGACCCCGGAGGAGGACGCTGTCATCGCCCGCTACGAGGCGCCGGCGGACATCCTGCGCCACTGCGTCATCAAAGGCCCCATCGCTATCGACGGCGTAAGCCTCACGGTCATCGATAAGGACGAGACCTCCTTTAGCGTCTCGCTGGTTCAGTACACCCAGGAGAACACTAATCTAACTCGTAAGAAGCTCGGCGATAGTGTAAACTTGGAAAGTGACATAGTCGCCCGCTACGTCGAGCAACTCCTCTCGGAAAGAGAGGGCTAGCGGGCGTCTGATAAAGAGACGGGTACCCTTGCGGGCCAGGGCCCCGATCTCGAGAGGAGGTCCACCTTGATCGAGTCCATCGAGGAGCACCGCCGGGCTAGGCGGCGCCGCTCCCCTCTAGTTACCGTCGAAGAGGCCATCGAGGAGTACCGCCGCGGCCGCTTTGTCATCATCGTCGATGACGAGAGTCGCGAGAACGAGGGTGACCTGACCATACCCGCTCAGTTCGTCACCCCCGAGGCGATCAGCTTCATGCTCAGGTACACGACCGGCGTCATCTGCGTGCCTATGACCGGGGAGCGGCTGGATGAGTTGCGCATTCCGATGATGGTGGGCCAGCAGCAGAACCGCGCTCAGTTTGGCACCGCGTTCACCGTCTCCGTGGATGCCCACTCCCGGCACGGCGTCACCACTGGCATCTCCGCCCACGACCGCGCGAAGGTCGCCGAGGTCCTCATCGATCCCGATTCCCAGTCGGAGGACGTGGTCATGCCGGGCCACATGTTCCCCCTGAGAGCGCGAAAGGGTGGGGTTCTGGTACGGGCAGGCCAGACGGAGGCCTCCGTCGATCTCTGCAAGCTGGCCCACGTCTACCCCGCCGCCGTGATCTGCGAGCTGATGAACCGCAACGGCACGATGATGCGCATGCCACAGCTGAAGCGCTTCGCCAACAGGCACGGCGTCAGCATAGTCACCGTCAACCAGCTCATCCGCCACCGGATCCAGAGCGAGCGGCTCGTGGACAGGGTGGCGGAGACCAGCGTCCCCAGCCGCTTTGGCGAGTTCAGCCTCTACGCCTACCGTTCCGACATCGACCCCCACGAGCACGCCGCCCTCGTCCTGGGCGATATCACCACGCCGGAGCCGGTCCTGGTGCGCGTCCATTCCCAGTGCGTCACCGGCGATGTCTTCCACTCCCTCCGCTGCGACTGCGGCGACCAGATCGAACTCGCCCTGGAGACCATCGCTGCGGAGGGGCGCGGCGTCTTCGTCTACATGCGCCAGGAGGGCCGCGGTATCGGTCTCTGCAATAAGATCCGTGCCTATGCCCTGCAGGAGACCCAGGGCCTTGATACCGTGGAGGCCAACGAGGCCCTCGGCTTTCCCGCCGACCGCCGCGACTACGGTATCGGCATGCAGATCCTGTTGGATCTCGGTCTGTCAGAGATCCGTCTCCTCACCAACAACCCGCAGAAGCGGGCCGGCCTGGAGGGCTACGGCCTGAAGGTGGTGGAGCGCGTGCCCCTCATGGCCGTCCCGAACCCCTACAACTGGCGCTACCTGGAGACCAAGCGCGACAAGCTGGGCCACTTCATCGACATGCCCAGTGCGCGTCTTCCCTCATCCTGAGCCCGCGGGACGCCGATTTCAGCTTCCTGCGCTTATAATGCAGGCTGAGAGCTGTTCTGGTGTCTCGACAAATGGGCAAAGGAGGAGCTTTTTTGGCTGAACCCGTCGTCTATCGCTCGCGCGTGCGCATCGAGCCGGTGAAAGGCCCCCTGCGCCGGGCCTACCTGCCGGCGGAGGAGGAGCCGGTCCTGTTCGGGGTGCACTCCGAGGTCGCCGAGCACTACGGCGTGGACATCACCGTCCACGAACCACACGCCACCACACTGGACTACGTGGTGGCGGCGGCCGCTGGCTGACTAACCGGCACGTTTCGCGGCGCGCTGGAGGCGCGCGGGATTCGCACCGGCAAGGGCAACCTCACGTCTGAGGCGGTAGGGGAGATCGAGAAGGATGGCAACACGCTGGTGATAAAGCGCATCCACGTGACTTATCACCTGCGCCTGAAGTCGGACCAGCGGGAAGATGCTCAGCGGGTATCGGACTTCCATGTCGACTTCTGTCCTGTGGCCCGCTCCATTCGTGACTCCATCGAGGT
>CAYFYG010000307.1:0-5768 GCA_964347225.1 uncultured Dehalococcoidia bacterium
TTGCAGGGCTGTCTCCCCCGCAGCCGAAGGCGAGAAGGGCAGTGAGGGCGCCGCAGCAGATGAGAGGCACTCCGCGCCGGGCTGCGTCACCGCCTCGGCTACGGACCAGGCGCGGGGCCAAAGTACAGGTCATCGTAGTAGACGTCAGCGCCAAGCGGCCCCTCCCCGACGTCCTTGTCATCGTACCGCACCTCGAAGAGCACGCGGATGTACTCGAAGTCTTGGGGGACCGCGCCCCACAAGTTTTCGAAGTCCTCAGCCACGTTGCGCTCGAAGGGGACCCACTCGTTGATGGGGGGATCCTCTCGGCTCACGAATACGAAGTGAGCGTTGGCGATGGCGAAGGGTGGTGAATCTATCCCGGCCAGCAGGTAGCGGATCTGATGGTTGCTGTAGCCTCCCGGCAGGTTGTCCGCTCCGAACACGATGACCACGAACTGGAGGTATTGCTTCTCCGTCCCTCTGTTCCAGTTCTCCACCCGATAGTTGCCCGAGAGCACCTCCGGCCACTCCTCCAGCTTGACCTCTTGCACCAGGTAGGCGATCTTGTTACCTTCCTCGCTCTCGTCCGCCTGAAGAGGGAGGCGGGCGCTGGCGTTACCCGAGTGGGCGACGTCGTCGGACAGGATAAAGGGAGGCGGCTTCAGGTAGCACCATGGGTCGCTGCCTTCCTCAAAGCCCGGGTTGCCGAACACGTTGTCGGTGGGAGGCGGAGGGTGAGGGCCATCGCCGCACGGAGCTGCGGCCCGAAGTGGCTCAGGGGTGTCAGCGCAGGCGGTGGCCACCACCACGAGGGCGAGGGCTATGATGGACCAGAAGATGCGAAGGAACATAGCCAGACCATCGTAGGAGCTAGCGAATGCGCGGTCAACATTTATTGGGGTGCCCCGCTGCTACTGGGGTGACCAGGACGGCTGCATGTCGTTGTCGTCATCGTCGGTCAGCTGGCGCAGATCGCTGCCGTCCGGCCGCACGATGTAGATATCGAAGTCGCCGTCGCGGTCGGAGTGGAAGGCGATCCACTGGCCGTCCGGCGACCACGTTGGATACTCGTCATTGCCGGGGTCATCCGTCAGGCGGCGAACCCCGCCACCATCGACATCCATGGCGTAGATCTCGAGATTCCCATCTCGGTCGCTGGTGAAGGCCATCTTGCGGCCGTCTGGGGACAGGCTGGGGAAGAAGTTCATGACCCCACTTTCGCTGAGGATGATCTTGATATTTGAGCCGTCCGGCTCCACAGAACAAATCTGAAGCGCACTGATTCCCCCTTCGGAACCGCGGTAGAGGATACGCTTGCCGTCCTGGAACCAGCCGCCGGGAAAGCCGCCGGCGCAGGCCGTCTGGGGGCTGGGCACCAGATCCTTCAGCACCGGTTGCGGGTCGGAGCCGTCGGCGTTCATGACCCACATGAGGCCGTCTCTCTGTCGACGGAAGCTATAGAAGGCGATGCGACTGCCGTCCGGCGACCAGCGGGCGCCGCCGTCCACGGCCGAGTTGTCGGTCAACTGTTGCACATCGCTGCCGTCGCCGTTCATAACGAATAGGTTGGCCGGGCCTGTGCGGAAGGACTTGAACACGAGGCGGGAGCCGTCCAGGGACCACCACGGCTCGCTGTCCTTGGATTCGTTGTTACTGATGTTCACCTGCTCGCTGCCGTCGCCATTCATCCTGTAGATCTGGTCAGTGCCGTCGCGATCGCTGGTGAAGGCGATGGTCCCGGTGGGCTCGCCGGTGAACACCTCCTCCTCACCACCGCAAGCGGCGACCGTGATGCCTGCGATGACCGGCAACCACACCAGTGCAAGCCATCTCATGCTCGCGCGTCTTGGTACAAGCACCAGCAATCCACGGTACATCAAAGCTAACTCCCTTGAAGCGCGGCATCAATACGTCGGATCTGAATTCCCGCCAAATCTGAAATGTCCTGAAGCAAAGCGTCAGGGCCAGCGTTCGCTTCTACTAGGGACACTGAACGAAGGAAGGCCCGCAGGCGGCTCCGGCGCAGTACGACAAAGTCCTCAATGAACATAGCGCCGTCCTCTCCGCCCTGAAACCCGGTGATGCGTATCCAGACCGCTTCATCCGCCAGCCCGGGGCGCTCTACCTCTCTCACCTCCGGCTCGGCCAGATCGGGGTAGGTTATCAGCCAGTCGGCGTCCCGCGCCTTCTGAGCATCATCGGCGAAGGACTCGCTGGCCCCCTCAGGGGTTAGGTAGAGGCTGGCAGCCGAGGTCGCGGCGATCATGCCCCGCTCCGGGGGGGATTCGGGCCCGGGCACAAAGCTGACTTCGTAGCCCAGGACACGGCCCAAGCCCTCCAGCCGGGCCAGCTCCCGCTCGGGGTCCTCCTCGCCGGCGGCAACGTCCTCGTTAGTGGACGTACTAGCGTCTACCCTCACGAGACCTGCCGGCAAATCTTCGGCCCGAAGCACCACCTGCTCGAGAAGCTGCTGCTCCGGAGACGGCGTGATCGCCGTCCACGTCGCCCCTGTTGGCGTGTTCGTGTCGGGCGCCTGATTTTCACTATTACCACAGGCTGCCGTCAGGATGACGACGAGCGTCAGGGCAGCGAATCCAAGGCACCGCCAGTGCCCAGCCGATAGCGCGCCGTCGCGCTCCCGCCGTAGCTGATGGAAGCCGAAAATCTCTATGGCTCACCTCCGGCCGCGTGCTCGATCTGCCCCCACCGAAGTGATAGCATACCGTAGCCAAAGCCCAGCGGCGACAACAAGGTGAAGCGCCTGCGCCGCCGCTTGGCGACCCAGCGGTGCCTGACTACTCGGCACACGTATCTCCAAAGTAGGGCTTGAAGGGCAAGATGTCCAACAGGTCGATGCTATCATCGATGTTGAGGTCGAAGCGGGGACTGTAGGCGCCATCAGAGCTGGACGAGCCGAACCGCGGCTTGAACTGTAGCACGTCCAGGATATTGACAGACTGGCTGTCGTCCCAGTCGGGTGGCCACCTGTCGTCCGACTCGTCGCCAGCCACCGGGGTGTGCGCACAGGCGTCCAAGTGGTCAGTTCCCACGAGCAGCTCGACAGTGTCGCTGAAGCCGTCGTCGTCATCATCCGTGTCGATGGCGTCAGGGACGGTGTCGCCGTCGCTATCGCCGGGAACGGAGATTGTGCTGGAGCAATCGATGGTGGAGTAGACGAACCCGTCCTTGTCCGGGACGGGGACCGGGATGTCGGTGGCGATACAGCGATCAGTCCCGGAGAGGACGATCTCGAACTGCTCGATCGCCCCGGTCTGGAACTTGAGTGTGTCGCGAACCTCGAGATGCCACGGCGTGAAGGGTGAGGGTGGGAGGAACGCCGCGCAGGGATCGCCGGTGAGGTCTTGGAAGCCCACTAGATCCGGTGTCGAGTCGGGTGGCATGGGGTCCGAGACGTTGACGCTGCAGAGGGGGCTGCTGACGTCGGCGCCCACCTGGAGCTGGACGTCCAGATCGCCTCGCCAAGGATGGATGATGCGGAGGTAGGCGTAGGGAAAGTCAGAGACGGCGCCGGTGGAGGAGATACCGCGTGCGGAGAAGACGCTGTCGATGGTCGTGACATGGGCGCCACCGTACAACAGCGTATCCGACTGGCGGATCGCGGCTGCGGCCTCGCTGAAAGTGGAATGGGGGTCGAGGTAGAACTGGCTGTCCAGCGCCAGCGTGAGGACTGTGTCGAGCGCGGCCTCGTCGCCACCCAAGGTCTGGACGAGGTCCCAAAGCGCGCCGCCCCAGACCAGGCCGGTGCAGTGCGGGTCGCTGCCGTCCGAACACCAGGTTGGCAGGTTGACGACAGCACTGCCGTCGAAGAAGGCGGCGTTGTCCAGGGAGCGCAGGCCGGGGGAGCCGCCGCACGCGGCCACGCCGACGTTGAACCACTCGCCCAGGCAGGGGTCATCTGAGATGGCGGCGGGCAGCAAGTCGCCAAAGCCCTCGCCCATGGCCCAGGCCTGCCACGTGTCAGCCTCTGCGCCGAAACCCCAGCCCGGCACCTGATCATGCTGGATGGCGTGACCGTACTCGTGGACGATGACATCCGCGTCTTCCGCAGCGTCTGCGGAGGGTGAGCAGAGGTCGCCATCGCCGAAGTGCAGGCCCACGTTTGTTGGGTCGTAGAAGGCGTTGCAGTTGGAGAAGTAGTGGGCGTGGGCTTCGATGGGCCGGTCGATGATGCCGCTGACCCCGCTGAAGCCCAGGGCCTGGATCTTCCGCTGCAGGGTGTCGATGTGGTGGTAGACCATGACCTCCTCGAAGCGGTCGTCGTCGCAGGCGTACGCGTAGTTGCCGGAGGGCTCGTCGGCCACGGCGGCAGGCTTGTAGGCTCCCGTTATGCCAGGTGCTGACAGGTCGACGAACTCACCGATGAGCTTGTCCTGACCGGCGTTGATACCCCGTAGCGTGGGGCTCCCGTATTCGCTGGAGAGGGCCGCCTCGTTGCCGGAACTGTCGCAATCGTCCGGGGGCGGGATGAGGCCGCCGGAGCTCTTGGCCGGGTTCGGGTCGAACACCTGACCGCTATCGGTGCGGAGCAGATTCTGTCGCACCAGCACCTCTCCGCTGTCGGCCCGCAAGACGAACAGCCAGCTACCAAGGGGATCCAGCGTGGGCGCTACTACCTGCCAGGAGAGGACATGCTCCTCCCTCTTGCCGCCGCCGACAGGGTAGTAGGTGGGGTCTACCGAGACAGCGCCACGAAGATTGCCTGGTGACAGGGACACGAAGCTTCCGACGGTATCGAGGGTTTCCTGGGCGGTCAGAGGGAAGGCACCGGGGACCGGCCTGATCGCTTGTCGGTAACGGTTGATGACGAAAGGCCGTGCGGAATCCCGCTCGTCTTTGGGCAGGCTGACGGTCAGGAAGCCGCCAAACACGGGCACGCCGCCCAGCGTCTGCTGGTAGCGTACGTGTTGGCCGGACAGTCCCTCCCGGACCGCGATGAGCTCCAGGTCCTGGAGGTCAGAGCGGAGCCCGAGGCGATCGGCGTTGCCACGCAGGTGGGCCTCGGCGCGGGCGGCGGGGCCATCGCCCTGAGAGACGGCAGGTCCGGCGGTTCCCCATAGGACGAGGAAGCCCAACGCAGCGGCGAGCAATCCCGGAACCGCCTTCTTCACTACCGCATGCACCGCGTTCCCTCATCTCCGCCAAAGAACAACCGCGATGTGTACGCCCGATCTGAACACATGCGGGGTCGCGAGGGAGACCGACTGTGGTCAGGCAGAGTACGGCTCGCTCCCGATCGGCTGCCGCCGGTCAACCAAGAATCCTTGAGCTTGGGAATCGAAGATAGCATCACTCCTGGGTCGCGGTCAAGGGCGCGCTCGCCCGTAAAGGGCAAGATGACGACTTGTGAAACACTCTTGAAGTCGCCCCGAGCGCTCCGGTGCCAATCCCAGGTGGGCCGAAAGGCATGGCCGTGTTGACAGGCCACAGGGAACCTCCTCACGTGCCATCAACACTACTTCCCACACTTATGCCTCGATATAGGATCAAGCGACTGGCTCATCGCTTGACGTTAACCGAATCTCAACCGTGCGTCTCTCAACCAGTCATTGACGCCCCAGATGATGGGCTGCTAGCCTGAAAACGAGCTCAAGAGGAATATCTGACGTAAGGGAGCCCGATGACATCGGGAGGTATGGGATGGCAATGAGAGGTTTGGGACTGGCGGCACTATTTGCGGTCGCATTGGTGACCTTGGCCGGCTTCCTCATGATCCGGCAATCCCACGCTGGGGTCACGACTATCGACCTCCTCGCCATCGACATGGA
>CAYFYG010000308.1:0-5419 GCA_964347225.1 uncultured Dehalococcoidia bacterium
TCCAGGGAGAAGAGGAGGGTGACGTTGACGTTGATCCCCTCACTGATGAGCTGCTCGATGGCGGGCATGCCTGCCGGCGTGCCGGGGACCTTGATCATCACGTTGGGCCGGTTCACGGCGGCGAACAGTCGGCGTGCCTCTTCGATGGTCGCCTGCGTGTCGTGGGCCAGTTCCGGGGAGACCTCCAGACTAACAAAGCCATCGGCACCGTCCAGTGAATCGTAAACGGGGCGGAAGAGGTCGGCTGCGGCCTGGATGTCTTCCACCGCCAGTGCCTCGTAGATCTCCCCGACGCTCCTCCCCTCCTGGGCAAGGGCTCGCAGCGCGTCGTCGTAGTCGTGGCTGCCGGAGATCGCCTTCTCGAAGTAGGTGGGGTTGGACGTCTGGCCCCGCAGCCCGTCCTCCTCGATGAGCCTCTCTAGCTCGCCGGAGAGAGTCTGCTTCCTTCGGATGTAGTCCTGCCAGACGCTCTGACCGTGTCGTCGAAGTTCCAGCAACGGGTTCCTAGCCATCGATGTCTCCCTCTAGCGCCGCCGTGCGAGCGTTTTTCGTCGTCAAGAGAAGCCAGGAAGCGGGACAGCGGCTGGCATCACCCATTATACGGCGCCTGGCCACACCACTCGATCAGGCCGCGGCGGTCTTGGCGGGCACGTCCCCCACCTTCTGCAGGTACTGGCGCGCCATCAGCAGGGCAGTCACGCCCTCGCCGACGGCGCTGGCGAGCTGCTTCGTGCTCCCGCGACGGACGTCGCCAGCGGCGAAGACACCCCGTATGGACGTCTGAAACGTCTCGTCCGTGATGATGAAACCGTACTTGTCGGTGTCCACCGCGTCTTTCAGGAAGCCAGTGTTGGGCGTGAGACCGATGAACACGAAGGCGGCGGCGGGATGGAACTCCATCGTCTCCCCGGTCTCACGATCCCTAGCGATGACAGCGCTGAGCTTGCCCTTGCCCTTAAACTGCTTGACCTCCGTATTGGTGAGGATGTTGAACTTGGGGTCGGAGCGAATCTTCTCCTGGAGGAGCCCGCTGGCAGCGAGCTGGGGCATGAACTCCACCAGGGTGATGCGGTCCGTGAACTGGGAGAGGAAAAGACCTTCCTCCACACCGGAGTTGCCACCGCCAACGACCATCAGCTCCTTGGAACCCTTATAAAAGGGGCCGTCGCAGGTGGCGCAGAAGTGGATGCCGGCACCAATGAGATCGTCCTCGCCGGGCACGCCCAGCCGCCGATAGGTGGAGCCGGTTACGATTATCGCCGCACGACCGCGGTACTCATCGCCGGTCTCAGTGGTGACGGAGATGTACGGCTCCTCGGGCCGCAGCGACCTAACCCCCACGGCGGGAAGGAGCTCCACCCCGTAGCGTTGCGCCTGCTTGACCATGCGCTCAGCGAGCTCGGCGCCGCTGATTCCCTCGGGGAAGCCGGGATAGTTGTCGATACGCTCCGTGACGCCGGCCTGGCCACCTAGCGCGCTCTTCTCTATGACCAGCGCGTCGATCCCCTCGCGGGCGCCGTAAATGGCCGCTGTCAGCCCAGCCGGACCGCCACCAACGATGATCAGGTCGTAGAACGAGCGCTCTGCCTTGAGCGTGAGCCCTAGCCTCTGTGCCAACTCATCGTTACTCGGCTCCACCACGAAGGCGCCGTCCGGGAAGACGATGGTGGGGATGATTTGCTTGCCATCGTTCTTCTCACGGACGAAAGCTGCGGCCGCCTCGTCCTGATCGATGTCGATCCACTCGTAAGGGATACGCATCTCACCCAGGAACTGCTTGGAGCGGCGGCAATCGGGGCACCAGGGAGCGCCGTACACCTTGATCTGCTCTGTCATCGTTTCCTCCTGCACAACAAACTGGGGCAGCCGAACACCGAATTATGCCTCAAGGATTGGACGGCCCTCATGCCGAGTGTATCCCATGGGCGTATACGTGTCGCTCGGGGGTATCGGTTTTGCGGAAACCGCCGTACCGTGGTGACCCGCTGGGCGCTACCAGCCGGCGAACCGCCGGACGCAGGCGATCGAGCAGTCACGTCCGTGGATTCGCTCCGCCTCCGCTATCGCCTCTTCGACGGAGGCAGCGGGGGTGAAGCCGAGGTGGCGTGGCACCGCCGGATCCGCGGCCCCGGCCACGAAGACCCGACCGGCGTGCTTGAGACGCTTGAGAGGATGGGTGGCCAGGATGGCGTGTATAGGGTGGTAGGCCACGCCGAAGCGGTACCGCTCGATGAAGCCGGCATGTGCGGCATACTCGTCGCCGAAGCGCTCGCTGATCTCGTAAGGATCCCGCGTCTGCGGCAGCACCCGCTGCCAGACGTCGGCATGGGCAGGATGGTGTTCCAGATCCCAGTCATCAGGGCAAGGAGTGGCCATGATGACGGAGCAGCCCGGCTTACCAAGCGCCTCGATGTAGCCGCCCAGGTAGCCCAAGCCGGACGAGACCAAGGTTAGCAGCGGGTTCATGCGGGCGAAGGTGGCGTAGGGGCTCCAGGCCAGCACACCGTAGACGACGATGTCTGCCGGCTCCGCCTCACTGCGCCGGGGCCTGTACAGCGAGGTCTGCACTTCTAGGGCGGCAGACCGTGTCTCGGCCACACCTCCCGCCCAGATTCGCCCGATGGTGGCAGGGTTGGCCAGGAGCGTCTCCACCTTGAACACGCGCCGCCCCAGACGAGACTCCACCACCGCGCCCATCTCATCCAACACGCGGTGCATGCGATTCTCCCGCACGGACATGGTCATCCCGTCCGGCGTGTGCGTCCAGCGGATGGAGCGCCAAGTAGAGAGGCCCACGCACACCGACTTCCATCCGCCGTTGAAGCCCAGCTGGCAGCCAGCGTTGACATAGATCGTGAGGTCTGAGTCCACCATCAAACGGTGAACCTCCACATCGTAGCCGCTGGGGGTGGTACCCAGGTAGGTCAGGTTATCCGCATCCTCGGCGTCGTGGCAGGTGAGGCGCTGACCGAACCGCTGCACCAAGTCCGGCCCCAGGACTGAGGCCAGCTCTGTGGATGTCCACTTCCGATGGAGGGCGTTCGCGCAGACCAGGTTCACGTTCTCCTCGGGTACGCCTGCTTCCGCCAGTTCCTCTAGAATCGTCTCGATAGCCAGACGGCGCACCGGCCCGAAGGAGGGCACCGTGGGGTCGTCGAAGGCTATGAGGACGTGGCCGCCGGGACGCACCAACTCGCGGACGCGGGGAAGGCCCACCGGTTGGGCCAGGGCCTCGCGGACCGCGACCTCCTGGTCGGCCAGCGGCTGTAGGCGGGGCCCGGCGGGAACACCGTCACCGCCGATGAGCTGCGTACGGTCGGGAAGGTTGACGTTGACGGTGCTGTCGCCGAAGAGGAGCGTTGCTTCCATTGCCGTAGCCTCCCTATCTAGTGCCCGCCTGTGAGGAATCGACGTGGGTTGTCCACTGTCATCTTGCGGATAGTGGCCTCGTTCACACCATCGGCGCGCAGGGCGGGTAGAGCTGTGGTGGAGAGGAACAGGTAGCGCGTGGGGCGCTCCGGCTCGGGTCCTGACCCGTCCGCAAGGCAAGGCGAAGGTGCGTAGTCATGTCCCACCATCAGGCGGTCCGCCCACCCGCGCTCGATGAGCGCCTTCACGGTGGCGTTCCGCTCTCGCCAGTCGGGCATGTCGGGTCGCCCGGGATAGCGGTCCATGGACAGGAAGACGCCCTGCTCCAGCAAGCCCTCCAAGTATTCCACGTCCGTCGTGTCGGCGCTGTGGCCGACACAGACGCGGCTCATCTCGACGCCCTCTTCGCTGAAAATCTCCACCTGACGACGCCCCACCTCTGTCGGCGCCCACTGGTGCGTCGTAATGGGAACGCCAGTAGCTCGGCACGCCCGGGCCGCCGCCCTCAGCACGTGCTCCGCCTGAGGAGTGACGCCCTCCTGATCGTTGGCCACCTTAATGACCCCGGCCTTGATCCTCTCGGGCCCGATGCCCTCCTCTATCTCGTGGATGAATACGTCAGCGATGAAGTCGGGGCCGCGATCCCAGAAGAAACGAGGGATGTCGCGCCACAGGCCGGTGGCTACTACGATCTGAACGCCGCTGGCCCGCGACGCGTCGGCCACGAAGTCCACGTCGCGCGCTAGATCCATTGCCGTGGCGTCGATGATGGTGTCTACGCGTCCCGCCTTGGCCTCGGACAGTTCCCCGACAACACGCTCGCGGGTGCGTGGCATGTCGAACAGGAAGGGATACGTCCCCAGCACCCCTGCTGAGCCGACGATGATGTGCTCATGGCTGAGGGTGAAGCCCAGCCTGTCTTCGTCGACCGGCCCGGTGGCAGTCTGGACGATCGCCATGGGTACCTCCCTCGTCACCTAAGTTGCCTTCTTCACTCTCACCGCGCCCCAGAGGACGTGCCCTGACCGCCGCCAAGCTCGCTACGGACCTGAATCAGCCGCAGCACATCAGCCCTGGTGATGAACCCCACGAAACGGCCGAACTCCATGACAGGGAGCTGATTGACGTTCTCCCTGGCCATGAGTTCCAGCGCCGCCGCGATGTCATCACGAGCGTCCATCGCGTGGAGCTTCTCCCGCGGCGTCATCGCCCTGAAGGCGCTGGTAGTGTCCCATTCCTCCCGCGGCACTCGCTTGAGGTCCCCCATGGTCACCAGGCCCAGCAGCTCCGCGGCGACCACTATGGGGACACAGCGCTGGCCGCCAGCCAGCATGTATTCGTTGACCAGCGCACTCAGGCCGACGTCCGGAGGCGCAGCCGCAAAGCCCCGGTTGACGAGATCGGCCACCTTGGTGCCCTCCAGAGCGCTGCGCGACAGCAGTTGCCGGTACGAGGCCTCCGAGACGTTGCGCAGGAACCAGCCGATGACGATGAACCATGCGCCGCCGATGAAGTTCCCGGCCAGGATGGAGACCACACCCACGGCGATGAGCCCGAAAGCGATGAAGGTCCCTGCCATCGAGGCTCTCCGCGTCGCAGTCAGCAGGTTCCGTCCTCGCGCCCAGAGTCCGGCCCGCAACACCCGTCCTCCATCCAGGGGATATCCGGGCAGCATGTTGAATACGCCGACAGCGAAGTTGACTATCGCCAGGTATAGAGCGATAGCGGCGGGTGGCCTATCCTCCGCATCGCCGAGAAAGGCCACCGCCGCAATGACGCCAAAGAGGAGCGCCAGGGCAAAGCTGACCAGCGGACCCACGATGGCAACCCGGAACTCCTGTCCGGGGGTCTTCGGCTCACCGCCCAGGGAGGAAACCCCACCGAAAATGAACAGAGTGATGCTCTTCACCGGCAGGCCCTCCCGCCTGGCCATCAGGGAATGGGCCAGTTCGTGCAGGAGGATCGAGCCGAAGAAAGCCAGGGCGGCGGCCACTGCCGCCCCCCAGCGCTGCTCGACAGTCCAGTCCTCATACTCGTCCTTGAAGAAGCC
>CAYFYG010000309.1:0-2181 GCA_964347225.1 uncultured Dehalococcoidia bacterium
AAAGGAAATAGTTAAAATTGGCGCTACCGTCGCAATTATGTAGAATACTCCCGCCCATCTTGCGTTCTTTCTGTTTGTATTCATTAGATTCTCCTTTATATTTACTCGATGAGTTGCTGGTAGATCTTTAGTCTTATATGACGCTGTCCCACCTATTACTTTCTTGCTGCTTGTCATTGAAGTCCATTCACGTCCTCCCTTTTGTCAAGCCTGCGGTGGGTTCGCATTGTATGAAGGGATCACAGTCAGCTACCCTGGACTGCCTGGGAATGGTGCAGGGATTTCCTATTACCAGTACAAGAAACTACCCCAAGACTAATCTTGGTCTCGATTGTCATTATGGCCAAAAAAGGCGCATAGCTCCGGAGGTCATGCATGAAGCGACCGTCCGACGGTGGCTCGAGCGCTACGGCCCCCTGACTACGAGGTTTCCTTCAGCAGGTCCAGCACCAGCCGGTAAGCTACGCCGACCGCCGGAAAGCAGACCGTCTGGGGTGTGTCAGAACTCATGTACTGCTCGAGCCCCTCCTCCGTGCTCAGATCCGCCCCCGTCAATTCGCGGCAGTTGATGGTCTCCATCTCGGCCTCGAAGCGGCGACGAAACTCCTGCGCCACCGCCGATATGCGGAGCCAGTCCTCCATGGTGTCGCCCCGCTGCTTCTTGTCGCGATGGTTGTCAGTTGCACCTTCGATGAGGCCATACCAATCTGTCACTGGATTTTCAGATGTGGATGAGTATCCACACCGTTGGCGTCGCGTCTAAAGGAGGCATTGCCAGCGCGGTCATCTGGAAAGGCCCGGATCAACAGTACGTTGCTTGTGAGGTCGGGTTTCGGGTCTTGGTCAGATTGGAAGAAGGGGTAGAGATAGCGGCCATTCCGCGGCCAGTCCCTCTTGGCGTCCCGGCCGCTCGCTATGAGGTCTCCTTCAGCAGGTCCACTACCAGTCGGTAGGCCACGCCGACCGCCGGCAGGCAGACCGTCAGGGGCGTGTCAGAGCTCATGAACTGCTTGTGCCCCTCCTCTGTGCTCAGATCCGCCCCCGTCAATTCGCGGCAGTTGATGGTCTCCACCTCGGCCTCGAAGCGGCGACGGAACTCCTGCACAATGCCCCATGTGCGGAACGGGTCTTCCGACGCGTCGTCTCGCCCATACTTGAGGCCGATGGCCATCACTGCACCGACGACGGCCCCGCAGACGGCCCCAGTGCCGCCCATCCCGCCGCCGAAACCGCTGGCGATCCGGGGAATGATCTCGTTCTCTATCTCAAATTCCTGGCACACGGCCAGCAGTACGGCCTCCGTTCAAACGTAGCCCTTTGCCAGGAACAACGCGGCCTGATTTGGCTCCATGGTTTTCCACCCTTCTTCTTCCTGCGGCCCCACACCACCACCAGGGGGTGAGGCGGGACCGATTGCGTGTTGTCGCCGACTATGCCCCGTGCTGTGGCAGGGCCAGCGCCTTCACTGGGCCAAATGCCCTACCAGTCGACCGACCTCACACACCACACCATGACTCCCCATCGCGGTCGCCCTTGTCGGATGAGTGATCCCGGACGAACACGCCCCGCAGTATTGCGACGCCGACAGCCGCGAGCACCAGCGCCCAGATCCAGCCCCAGCCATCCCAGCTGCCCAGGCCGATCGATAGAAGCACCAATCCGCAGATCAGGGTCCACCACCAGGACGCTCGGAACTCCGGTATGAACAGGCGAAGAGCCGTCTCCAGCAAGACAATGATCCCGGCCCCGGTGAGGAACACGCCCCAGCCGTCCCACCAGCCAAAGCTCGATTTCAGATTCGTGGATTCCGCCACCAGGACCAGGGCGGCCCAGATGAAGATCGCTGCCCATCCGAGGCCATCGAGTCGGTCGCTCCGCCAACACCCTTCCCACCAGTCTTTCCGGTTGTCGCCCCGCTGTGGCTCCACATTGATTGTGTCCCTACTACTCATGACTACCTTCCCTCTGCCCTATGGATCAGGCCGTGTCGCGTGTCGATGCCCAGCGGCACGTAGCCGGGGCAATAGCCGACAAAGCCCGTAACCAGCAGCACCAGCCCCACCAGACCCGCCAGGCCCCAGCCGGGCACCGGCCCGATCACGAGCAGCGACAGAAGGCCTGCTCCTGCCAGTACTCGCACCGCTCGGTCAAGGAACCCCATGTTTGTCCTCATGATCATCC
>CAYFYG010000310.1:0-2405 GCA_964347225.1 uncultured Dehalococcoidia bacterium
GCTGGGCGATCTCGAACTGCTGGCGGTGAGCGACGGCGTGCTCCGCCAGGACGCCGGGGCGGCCTTCGGTCTGACCCCCCGAGTTATGTGGGAGCCCTACGTCCCCGACCTGGACGAGAAGTACCGCCTGGGCATGGGCCTCAACTGCATGGTCGTCCGCGGGGGCGGCAAGACGGTGCTGGTGGAGACCGGAGTGGGTGGCAAGACCGGCCGCACCCCCGGCGCGGCGGGCACCGATGATAGCGGCGCCCTTCTCGGGAACCTGGCCCGCGAGGGCATCCGGCCCGACGACGTGGACATCGTGGTCAACACCCACCTCCACTTCGACCACGCGGGCGGCAACACCGTCATCGCCGAAGGGAAGCCAGCCCCCGCCTTCCCCCGCGCCCGCTACCTCCTGCAGAAGGGCGAGTGGCAGGTGGCCAGCCGCCCCAACGAGCGCACCCGCGCCACCTATCTGGCCGAGAACTTCGAGCCGCTCGACGACGCCCGCCAGGTGGAGCTCGTTGAGGGCGAGGCGGAGATCGTCAGGGGGCTGCGCCTCGTGCCAGCCCCAGGCCATACCGCCGACCACTGCATCGTGGAGATCGAGTCCGGCGGCGAGCTGGCCCTCTACGTTGGAGAGCTGGCGCAGCATCCCGTGATGCTGGAGCGCATCGCCTGGATCTCCGCCTTCGACGTTCTCCCCCTGGTATCGCTGGAGACGAAGAAGCGGGTCATCGAACGGGCGCTGGAGCGGCGGGCCCTCATCGTCTCCGTGCACGCCCCCTATCCCGGCCTGGGGCGCCTACGCCTGGAGGAGGGCATGCGGCGGTGGGAGCCGCTGGAGTCGGGGATGCCATGAGCGACGAGGCCAGCGCCAGCACCCTGCGGCACACCTGCCTCTACGAGGAGCACCTCGTCCTCCGCGCCCGCATGGTGCCCTTCACCGGCTGGGACATGCCGGTGCAATATACCGGCATCATCGAAGAGCACCACTCCGTGCGGCGGGCGGCCGGCATGTTTGACGTCTCGCACATGGGGCGCTTCGAGGTCCGCGGTCCCAAGGCTGCGGCCTTCCTCCGCCACATCTGCACCTACGACATGACTCGCCTCTCCCCTGGCCAGGGCCACTACGCTGTTGTCTGCCGCCCCGACGGCGGCATCCTGGACGACGTCTACGCCTACTGCCTGGCTCCCGACCGCTACATACTGGTGGTCAACGCCGCCAACGTCGACAAGATCGGGGGGTGGCTACGAGAGCACATGCGCGGCTTCGCAGTGGAGCTCTTCGATGTCAGCACCTCGACGTGCATGATCGCCGTGCAAGGGCCGCAGGCCCTGGAGCGGCTGGCCGCGGTGCTGGACCCCGAGTTCGTGCGTTCCCTGCGTCCCCGCACCTGCGCGGAGACGGAGAGGGGGGGCACCCTCCTTTTCGCCTCACGCACCGGCTACACGGGCGAAGATGGCCTGGAACTCGTGACGCGCGCGGAGGCCGGCCCCCAGCTCTGGCGTGCCCTCCTGGATGCCGGGATCACCCCCTGCGGCCTCGGTGCCCGCGATACCCTGCGCCTGGAGGCCGCCCTCCTCCTTTACGGCAACGATATGGACGAGACGGCGAACCCCTTCGAGGTCGGCCTGGCATGGGTGGTCACCCTGGACGACGACGCCGACTTCGTCGGACGGGAGGCCCTCTTGCGGGCCCGCGACACCGAGCCCCAGCGCGTCCTCGTCTGTCTGAAGGCTGAGGAGAAGGGCGTCATGCGCGCCGGCTACCCCATCTTGCGTTCGGGCCAGGAGGTGGGTAAAGTCACCAGCGGCGGCCACTCGCCGACCCTCGGCGTCAGCATCGGCATGGGCTTCGTGCCGCCGCAGTTGACGGCCCAGGACACTGAGTTCACGGTGGACGTCCGGGCCCGGCCCCTCCTGGCAAGGGTGGTCCCCCGGCCGTTCTACAGACGCGCCAGGGCCAAACAAGAAAGAGAGGCCTAATTGCTCATCCCTCCGGAGCTACACTACACGAAGGACCATGAGTGGGTGCGCGTGCAGGACGGGATCGGCACGGTGGGGATCACTGACTACGCCCAGGACCAGCTCGGCGATGTCGTCTACGTGGACCTGCCATCGCCGGGCAAGCAGCTCACCCAGCTCGCCGTGTTCGGCGAGATCGAGTCCGTCAAGGCGGTGTCGGAGCTGTACTCGCCCGTCAGTGGCGAGGTCGTCGAGTCCAACCAGGCCCTCGCCGACAAGCCCGAGCTCATCAACGAGTCGCCCTACGACGAGGGCTGGATCATGAAGCTGCGCCTGGCCGACGAGGGCGAGGTCCAGAAGCTCTTTACTGCTGACCAGTACAGGGACTACATCGAACGGGAAGGGGAATGACCGCCTCCAGTCCCCACCCCTACATCCCCAACACCGACGAAGAC
>CAYFYG010000311.1:0-4230 GCA_964347225.1 uncultured Dehalococcoidia bacterium
GTGCGGTGGACACTGGACCGGGGCCTGGGCATCGACGAGTTCGCGCCCAGGCTGTCGTTCTTCTTCAACTGCCACAACGACTTTTTCGAGGAGGTGGCCAAGTTTCGCGCCGCACGCCGTATCTGGGCGCAGGAGATGCGGGAGCGCTTCGGGGCCAAGGACCCGCGCTCCTGGTGGCTTCGCTTCCACACCCAGACCGCCGGTGTGTCCCTGACCGCGCAGCAGCCGGAGCTGAACCTGATCCGCACCGCGATCCAGGCCCTGGCGGCGGTCATGGGCGGCACCCAGTCGCTCCACACCAACTCGATGGACGAGGCCCTGGCCCTGCCCAGCGAGAAAGCGGCGCGACTGGCCCTGCGCACGCAGCAGGTCATCGCCCACGAGTCCGGGGTCGCCAACGCGATCGATCCCCTGGGCGGGAGCTTCTTCGCGGAGGCGCTGACCAAAGAGAGCGAGGAGGAGGCCTACGCCTATTTCCACCGTATCGAGGACCTGGGCGGCGTCATTGCCGCCATCGAGAGCGGCTTCTTCCAGCGGGAGATCGCTGAGGCCGCCTACCGCTACCAGCGGGAGATCGACAGGCGGGAGCGAGTGATCGTCGGCGTCAACGAGTACGTGCTGGACGAACCGCTGGAGATACCGATCCTGGAGATGGACGGCGAGGGCGAGCAGCGCCAGGTGGAACGGCTTCGTCGCCTGCGTCGGGAGCGGGATAAGCGGGAGGCGACCCGCTGCCTGAAGGCAGTTGAGAAGGCCTGCCGCGACCAGGAGAACATCATGCCGTACCTGGTGGACGCGGTGAACGCCTGCTGCACGCTGGGGGAGATCTGCGACGTGATGCGGGACGAGTTCGGGGCGTATCAAGAGCAGTCGGTGGTGTGAGGAAGCTTGGCCGGGGATAAGGGGGCGCGCACCCTTCCCCTAAGGCCCGAAGCGAGCTATTATAGTTAAACCAGCGGCACTGCCTCTGACGGGCTCTCTTCCGACGTTCGAGGCAGATTCCTTGCCGGACCGGAAGACCAAGCCCCGCCAGGGCGCGCCAGAGGAGGCTCCCCGTGTCGATGAAGCTGTACGTCGGAGGTCTGTCGTTCGACACGACCGACGACGGTCTGAGAACGTTCTTTGAGCAGGCAGGCACGGTGGAGTCAGCCAGCGTAATCACCGACCGCTATTCGGGCCGGTCGCGTGGGTTCGGCTTCGTGGAGATGTCGAGCAACGCTGAGGGCCGAAAGGCGATCGAGGAACTAAACGGAAAGATGCTGGACGGCCGGACGCTAACGGTGGACGAGGCGCGGCCGCAGTCTCGGGAAGGTCGGGGCTCCTTTGGCGGCGGACCGCGACGGGGCGGCGGTGGCGGGGGCAGGAGGCCGCGATGGTAGAGTCTGCCCGCAGTGCCAAGACCCAGCGGGAAGACTGCACGCACCACTGGCGCATCGCGACGCCGTCCGGAGAGACCAGCACCGGCGTCTGCCTGAACTGCGGCGCCTCCCGCCAGTTTCAGAACTACGCCTACCGCCCGTCGATGACTCGAACCCGAAGGGCTCCGGTGGGCAACAGGATCTCCAAATAGGGGCCCTCCGGCACCGGTTCGCTACTCTCGTTGACGTTAGCGTGAGGGCTGACGTATCATTAGCGCGCCCAGACGGGCGTGCCTTTCATGCCCCAGGAGGAGTACCTTGTCCATCGTTGACGTTATAGACCGCGCCAAAGGCGAAGGCCGCGCCGTCCTCACGGAGATCGAGTCCAAGCAGATCCTGGAGGAGGCGGGCATCCCCACGGCCAGCGCCCGCCTGGCGCGCACAGCCGACGAGGCGGTGAAAGCGGCATCGGAGTTTGGGTACCCCGTCGTCCTCAAGGTCGTGTCCCCGGATGTGACCCACAAGTCGGACGTGGGCGGCGTCAAGCTGAATCTGGACTCGGCGGAGGCGGTGGCCGCTGCCTTCGAAGAGATCACGAAAGCGGTCAAGGGTCAGCAGTCCAACGCCCGCATCGAGGGTGTGGCGGTGCAGGAGATGGCGCGTCAGGGCATCGAGGTGATCGTGGGGATGAGCAAGGACCCGCAGTTTGGGCCGG
The DNA here is from genome assembly GCA_964347225.1 of uncultured Dehalococcoidia bacterium. Taxonomy (GTDB): domain Bacteria; phylum Chloroflexota; class Dehalococcoidia; order SM23-28-2; family RBG-16-64-32; genus DAOUMF01. Next base: position 2,074 of record CAYFYG010000311.1, read on the forward strand.
TCCTGATGTTCGGCCTTGGCGGGATCCTGGTGGAGGTGCTCAAGGACGTCGCCTTTCGCATCGTTCCCCTGGAGCCGCGGGACGCGAGCGAGATGATCCGCGAGATCAAGGGCTTCCCCGTGCTGGAGGGGTTCCGAGGCCAGGAGCCCGCCGACCTGGAGGCGCTGGAGAAGCTGATTCTGAAGGTGTCCGCCTTCGTGGAGGCCCACCCGGAGATAGAGGAACTAGACCTAAACCCGGTGTTCGCTTACAAGGACGGGGCCCTGGCAGTGGACGCGCGGGTCGTTGTGGGGTAGAGGTTGGCCCGCCGCTCCGTGCCCAGGACGTGGCACACCGGCCCGACGAGAGCGGCGCCTAACGTCTTCGGCTACGTCCAGGGCGATATCTAGTGGCCCGCGCCGCCGAGACGAGAAGCGACCTCCAGCAACGCCTGGACCGCGCCTTCAACCCCCGCACCGTGGCCGTCGTGGGCGACAAGCGAGCGATCGCCTACCTGTGGCTGCGCTCCATGAGCACGTTCGAAGGGAAGGTCTACTCGGTCCAGATCGACGCCAACGAGATACCAGGCATCGAAGCACTGGGTGTGCCCAACTACGCCAGCCTTCTCGATATCCCGGACGAGGTGGACTACGTGGTATGCGCCGTGCCGCGGCAAGTCTCGGCCCGAATCGTCGCCGACTGCATCGAGAAGGGGGTCGGGGCTGTCACGCTGTTCACGTCCGGGTTCGCCGAGACGGAGACGGAGGAGGGGATACGGCTCCAGGAGGAGATCGGGGAGATGGCACGGGGCGCGGGCCTGCTGCTCATCGGGCCGAACTGCATGGGGATCTACAACCGTCGGCTGGGGGTGCGCAACTCCTGGGAGCAGGCGGCGGGCGACGGGGGCAACGTGGGGTTCATCTCACAGAGCGGCACGCACTGCATCAACTTCTCGCTGGTGGGCGACCGGCACGGCATCCGCTGCTCGAAGGCGGTGAGCTTCGGCAACGCTGTAGTCCTGGACGCTGCCGACTATCTGGAGTACCTAGCAGGGGACGCCGAGACGGAGATCATCGGCATCTATCTCGAGGGGGCGAAGGACAGCCGCCGGTTCTTCCGCACGCTGCGGGAGACGACGCGCAAGAAGGCGGTGGTGGTGTGGAAGGGGGGCGTGAGCGAGGCGGGCGCCCGCGCGATCTACTCGCACACGGCAGCTCTGGCCACAGCACCGGCCCTGTGGGACGCGGCGATGCGGCAGGCGGGCGCGGTGCAGACGGAAAGCCTGGACGAGACGGTCGACGCCGTAAAGGCGCTCGTCTATTGCACGCCGGGCACAGGGTACCGCGTGGGCCTCGTCGCCATGACGGGAGGGCAATCGGTAGTCATCACGGACGCGTTCGAGCGGGAAGGGCTGGAGGTGCCGCTGCTCACCGATGCTTCCTACGAGAAGCTATCGGCGTTCTTCAACATCGTCGGCGGGAGTTACCGCAACCCGCTGGACTCCGGCGGCACCATCGGCTGGGGATTCGCGCCTCAGAACCTGCAGAAGCTGCTGACGATACTGGACGATGACGAGAACGTGGACACGATCGCCATAGAGGTGAGCGCCGGCTTCCTGGCCCGGCGCATGCGTGAGAACCCCGGCATCCTGGACGCGTTGCTGGATACCCTGTCCGCCCACAGAGAGCGCTCGCGGAAGCCGTTCATCGCCATCACCCACGCCGGGCACGTGGAGGACGTGACAGCGATGGTGCGCTCGCGGCTGCTGGAGCGCAACATCCCACCTTTCGCCAGCTTCGAGGCGGGAGCCAAGGCGCTGCGCCGTGCTATCGGCTACTGGCGGTTCCGGGAGGGCGTGGACTAGGGGCCCTAGGCACCAAGCCCCGGCCGGGGGCGAATGACGGCGCCCGGAGGATGCGCAGCGGTGGGGTAGCAGGCAGCGTCATCCGGTTCCAGGAAGAGGCTTGCGGAAGGAGAGAAACGCGATCTCCTATCTTCTGCCACATTCCCTAGTTATCATGAAGCTATGAAACGCACCATCTACTTCGATCACGCGGCTACCACTCCCCTCCACCCCAAAGCGTTGGAGGCAATGCTGCCGTACCTCAGCGAGCGTTTCGGGAACCCGTCCGGGGCCTACGCCCTGGGCCGCCGAGCGGCGCGGGGGGTCGACGAGGC